>NZ_JBQHUC010000034.1:0-35036 GCF_052065395.1 Bariatricus sp. HCP28S3_F11
CTCTTGTGTTTTTAGATTTTACTAACTGCCCGGTCAGTAATAATCTAAATTTACTTGAGGTATTCTTTTTGGTCAATTCCCTTTACTCTTTAAAGTATACAGGAAGCTCCATATCCATCTTTAATACACGCTTTTTTTACTATATAGCCATTCTCAATCAATTCATCTACTGTAGGCACTATCTCTTCCTCCCTTTCATTTACACAATATGCCATTATATAGTTTTTCCCAATCCATATTTTTTTTCTTTCTTTCAACAATCATATCTTTAGTAATATAATTTGATAAATTTTTCATATCAGTATTAGTAAGGTATATTATATCCTCTAATGAATATCCATCATAGAACATGCTAACAATTAAGCAACCTTTTAGATATTTCGGCGAATAACCAGTTTCCAAATCTTCCATGTTTCCAAATTCATTTAAAGCGTCATTAACCGTTGATTCATTTATTTGTTTATACTTTCCATTGTATAACGCAACAAACAAATATCCTTTCTTTCTGCCTTGCTCTTTTTGAAAAAGTTCAAGATATTGCTTTAACATATTGTGTAATTCTATTTTTCTACCATGAACATTAATATACTTAAATGAGTTATCGAAATGTTCCCATTTCACATTTAATACTTCAGATCGTTCCAATCCAAGTGTTACACACATCAAAAAAATAACTATATTCCGTGTTGAATTTCTTTTACAACTATACATATCAATTGCCTTCGAAATATCTATATCTCTTAATCGCCTCGGAATTTTTTTATTCTCAGTCTCTAAAAAGCTTTCTAAACTTTTATTTCTATTTTCCTCGAAATTAAAATGTTGAATTTTCCCTCTCTTTTTCATCAAATAAAGCATATCAAAAATATGCGTATGATTGTTTCCAACTGTTTTTATTGATGATTGCACTCCATTTCTTTTCCGAGTACGTATAAACTCTTCAAAATCATCTTCTGCCATCCTTTCAAATACACCTTGATACTTATTATATTTCTTGGCAATAAAATCATAATAATTGTACAGGGTCGATTGATACGCACTCCATGACCTTTCAGACAACCCCTCCTCAAATTTCCATATTTTGTATTGTGCTATATCAGAAAAAAATTTTGTTGTTCCTCTCAAAAACAAATTTTCTAAACTTAAGTATTCAAAATATTGTAACTCAGTTAAATTTTTTCCTTTATTTTTGAAAATATTAAACCAAAATACAACATTAGATTTCAAAACGTCTCCGGTATTTACTGGTCCGATATCTAATTTAAAATCCAACAAAACATACTCTTGTCCATTTGTCAACAAAGCATATTCCTGTCCTCTTCCAGAAGCATAATTTTTAACTTGGGCAATGTCATTGTTTGTTAATCTATGTTCACCATTTTTCACTTCTATTAATAATGTTATTTTATCCTTAATCGGAACAATAATATCACAAAATCCTTTACTAATCTTTTCTTCTAATTTACAATTTTCTGTATCATAACCCATTAGCGGAAGAAATTTATTTAATATAACATGAAATCTAATATGTTCTTCCCTTGATTCATTTTTCCACTTATTAAATACTATTCTAAGTTGTTTTATTCTCTGGTCTATCATTCCTTAAATTCCTCTTAATTGACAAATTTACTACGTATTACTTCTAATTGCTTATCTATATCTGTAAGCCGCTTCACTAAATCATCATATTTTTTTAAATACTTCTTATTATCTTCAATGATAATTGTATCCTCAATATTTCGAGTCACATATTGTGTTGTACATAAATTAAACCCATTAGCGGCAATTTCTTCAACAGGAGCATTATAGGAAATTGCTTCTTTATCTTCTTTTGTATGAAATAGTTCAACGATCTTTATAATATTCTCATCGTTTATTATGTTTTGAGATTTATCAACTTTTTCAAAATATTCCTTCGCATTTATCATATAAATAGATTTCGTATCTTTATGTTTCTTAAGTATCAAAAGTGCAGTAGAAATTAACGTATTAGGCCATACCCCTGTCGGCAATTCAATTACAGTGTCTATATGATTTTCGATAAGAATTTTTCTAATTTCAGCCATACGACCTGATTTGAACAGTGTTCCCATCGGAACCAATACTACTGCCATGCCATCATCTTTTAAATGTGATATTACATGCCTTAATGCTATACTATCACTATTCAAAATATCCGAATAAACACAATTGTTTTGAGGAATGGATAATAAATAATCCTCTCCATACTTTGGCATAAAAGGCGGTTCAGCTACGATCCTATCATATGTTCTATCTACTATTGGATTTAAAAGAGAATCTCCACATCGGATTTTTCCTATTTTATTTCCCTTAAGTATCGTCATTACAGATGCAATAGCAAGAATACTTACATTAATATCCTGTAAAAATACAATTCCTTTATGATTCGCCACTTCATTAGCAGATACACCACAACCACAAAACCCATCATACACTAGCATATCTTCTTTACAATCTAATAGACTTTTCTCTAATTTAGAAATAGATACATTAGTAAAATACGCTCCCGTTGTTTTTCCATTTGTAGATGACAGTTTATTTAATATCTTCAATGCCACTTCGTACATCTGCCCGGAACTTTCAAAACATATTTTATCAACTTCTCCAAAAATCAACTTAGATAATTTTTCATCTACTTTATCAAGCAACCTTCCTAATTCATCAGAAATCACATTTTCTTCTATATTGAATCCCCTTTCCAGTCGAGTTACATAATTTACCAAATCAAATTTATTAATCATCTTTCCATATGTTAAAGAAAGATATCCTACAGAAAATTTTTCATCATATACGCACTCAGCATATCCCCATTTATCTTCCCTATATTTAATTTCAACATATTTTAGAAAAAAAGCACATATTAAAAACTTACACAAATCTGATATTTCTATAATACCTCTAACTTTATTTAGAATCAGCCATAATTGATCTGCTATTTTCTTATTCATTATTCATCCCCTCCTTAATGCTAGCTAATATGATATTTTCCATTAACATACTTTCTGTCTGAACCATTTCCAGTAAAATTTCCTTTTTTCTTCCACTTAATATATAAGCTTCACCTATATCTCTCATATCTTCTATAGACACTTCAGGTATTTCCAATGCTCTGATATCGGAAATCTTAATCATCGGCCTTGATGAACCAACCACTTTAGCGGTAAGCTGATTTCTAACATAACTTGTATTAAGAAATGCGGATAAATATTTAGCATCTATTAGATTATCATTTGAAATTCTTATTGTTGCACAAAATGATGGTATTACTAAACCAATATCTTTTGATGTCACATATGCCGCATCATAAGGTGTTGAAAGTTTTATAACCACATCTCCCTCCTTGGTATACTTATTTTCATCAACATCTTTTGATAATACCGCTTTACCTAAATCTTCTTTTATGATAATTCCGTTCGAAATAGCTTTTGGTGCTAAAACCTGTACAGGTTCACCATCATTATTATCCTCAGTCACTCTTGTCATAATCTGCCCAGCAATCACATCCGCAATATTTTCTAATATCATCTTACTTCCTCCTTCAAATTCAACTGCACTCCAATAGCGTTTTTAATTTGTTGCTCATAAATAGTCTTTTTGATACTACCCACTTTTTTTATTAATTTTGATTTATTGATAGATGTAATTTGTTCAGCTAATGCAATACTAGGTCTAGACAATCCACACTGTGTCATATATACATGAGTAGGTAGCTTCTTCTTTCCCAATCTACTTGTAATCGGGATTATGGTAACAACCGGCGAAAACTCATTTGCTTTATTATTCGATATAATTAAAACCGGTCTGATTCCTGACTGCAAACTGCCTTCTATATCTGCATCTAATTCAGCCGTATATATATCACCTATTCTACACATGTTATTATACCTCCTCGTCATTTGATTGTAAAGTAACTTTCATTTTCTTATTGAAATATTTTTTACGTTCTTTTTCTTGCTTTCAGATTATCACATCGTATTTTATATGTCAATATATATTTGAAATATTTTTTACGTACTGTCAATTCTATTCATCTTTTGTATTTTATTACCGTTCCATCCACTTGTCTCGCGACCTTCTCTTTTTCGGATGCTGCTCCACGATCTGTTTCTTCTCCTCCAACCGTTCATGAATACTCCGTTTCTTCCCGGTACTATTCTGCATTTCCCGTTTCTCCACATTCGGAACATTCGCCGGAATCCTCAGATACATTTTCTCCGGTTCTGGTTCCGGTGCATCCCATGCTTTTTGAGCCATCTGAACTTTCTTTATTTCCTCTTTTGCAAGTTTCATTGCCTTTGTAACTTCCAGTGCATTTTGATATCCATGTTGAGCCGGAATCAGATCCAGCGTAGCTTTTGCCTTTTCCAGTTGAACTTTTTTCGCATCGATCTTTCCTTCCAGTTCCTTCTGTTCTTTTCGGTGGAACCATTTCTTTTTCACTTCCTTCAGATCTTTTTCCAGTTTCACGATTGCTTTTTCAATAGCATAGATCTTCTGTTCCTGCTTTTTCATCTTGTTCAGAATTTGATGCAACCGCATGACTTCTGCTTCCTGTTTTTCTGAAGAAGGTCTTTCTCCTTTCGTTTTTGCCGGAAGTGGTTCTGGGGTAATATCAATCCTTACATCATGAGCAAGCAATGGATTCCCTTCCGAATCTCTATCGCAGTATTTTGTCTCCCGCAGAAATTCTACAAATCCCCTCAGGTATCCGACTGCTTTCTGAAGAATAACGGTAAATAGTTTCGGATCCTGCCCATGTTCCCGGAGTGACTCCTCCACCGGTTCATCAATCTGTGATTGCTTTGCTGTCATTACATCTACTTCTGATGCGCCTGTAAGTAATGCCCGATCTACATTTCGGTTCCATTCCTGTCGGAGATAATTATCCGCCCTGATCTCCGCTTCTTTGGGATTGTTTTTCCCAATCTTTTTAGTAGCAAGATAGGGACCGCCTTTCTGAAATACCTGCAGCTTCTCATTTTCATCTTTCACAATCTCATTGATGACATCCGTCATGACCTGCTTCACATTTTCAAGAAATGCATTGGACTTAAATTCCTCTTTCTTTGGCTGAAAGAAATTTGTCTCATACACTTCCCCTTTTTTGATAATCTTACATCCGGGTCTGAAATTTCCGTCCTCATCGAGGATTTCCTTTTTCGTCCGCACATGCTTTCCGGATTCATTATAAAACATATTTCTGCTTGCAACTTTCCGTTCCACTTCCTGCCGGATCTCCCGCTCGGAGAAGATCAAATGAATATGCAGATTGGTTTTGCTCTTATTGTGATGCAATGCCGCACAGCATCCCACATCATATTTCTCCAGGAAAACCGAAGTTATGTACTTCAGCAACAGTTCATGGTCATACTCGATCAGGCTCGGCGGTAACATGATAATCAATTCCCTGGCTTCAATACATGTTCCCTCCGTTCCACTTTTTGCAAAGTCCCGCTGATTCTGTTCCGCAAGCAGATCCCAGTAGCTGTCCTCCACATTGGAAAAGACAGCATACAGATTTTCCTGCCGCTTGGAGCTGCTGATATAATCCACTCTACCTTTTACATCATGCAGCTTGCTTTCCATCACAAAACTATGATTTCGCCTGTTCACACTTCCTCCTTTCCGGCGGATACGCTGCCAAATAAAATCGTTATCGGAATTGACCGCCATAGCATTCTCAAGTCATGCAAAACGCCCCTGCGAGGCCTTCCGGGAGGACGAAAAACACAGAGTATAAGCTTTAGCTTGTGCGATGGGTGTATTTCGCTCTCAATCGCCGAGGGCTCTTTTTGTCATACCCGGATTATTCTATCTCTTTTGATGACTGGTTATTTCTAATTGGCGATCCGCCATTTTCATTTATGCCTGTATCCGGGCTGTATATTGTTTCTGCTTTATTTTCAAAGTTTTTTCGCTCCTGTTCACACTTTCCTGTTCACATTCCACCCGGATATTTGTGAACAGAAACCTGTGAACAGGGTTAAAAACATTTTAAAAGTAATACTTAATCAAAGGGAAGTTCCATGTTTTCATCCACTTTCAAGAATCCCTCCTCATCTTTTTTCGGCTGAATCCGTTTCCACGACCTCTGAGTTCCGATTGCTCCACCAAATCTGTGATTGCCATGTTTCGTCCAGCCAACGATTTCATTATCCATCAAATCGCCGATTTCCTTGGATTGCCATTTGGGTACGATTCCGTCCTGATGAAATACCTGCTGATAGATAATTGTCGAACACACATAATCTTCTTCGTATGCATCAAGGAACGCCTGAATCATACCTGTCTGGGTATCTTCCGGCATGAATTCTCTCTGAAGCAGCTTAACGTGATCCTCCATCTCCGGTGAAAAAGTCAGCGGATAATTTCTGCTTCGATAGATTTCCATTGCCTCTGCCCATGCCTGGATAATGTATAATCTGGATTCTGCTTCATTTTCATAAATGGTGGTTTCCGCTTTTTCCGGAAATACTCTGACCGGGGCAAATCTCCGGTTCCCTGTACGGTCAAATGGAAGAAAATTCAAGTCATTGGAAGTGCCGCAAAAGATACACTGTCGATATCTGTCCTCTGCACGCCTTTCGTATGGAATGCGATAAATATCCTTCTGCCGGCTCAGGAACGATTTCGTCTCTTCGATACTTCTGGCATTTGCCACCGCATTCATTTCTGACATTTCCACGATCCAGTGTCCCTGCAGATATTCATAAACCTTCTTATCATCGATTCGTTTCATATCGTCGGTAAACCATTCATCTTTGATTGCCAGATAACGGAAGAACGTAGACTTTCCGGTTCCCTGACCTCCGACTAGACAGAGCATGATGTCATATTTGGCTCCCGGCTCATACAGTCTGCGGATAGCTCCCATCATATGCATCTTCATCACTTCTCCGGTATAAGCAATGTCCTCTGCTCCAAAGAAATGTGTCAGCATATGCTGGATTCTTGGTATCCCATCCCATTTCAGGTTTTCCAGATATTGAAGTATCGGATGAAAACTGTTTTCATTCGCCACGATATCTATCGCTTTTGCAATTACACGGTCGCTGGTCAGTCCATAATTCTTTTCCAGATATAAAGCCAGATTGTTCATATCGGTATCGGTCATATGGACACCTCGCCTTTTCCAGGGCATTTTCTTCCTAATGTCAATCTGACACGTCATTTCATTTCTGCAGATGGCTCCTTTCAGACAAGGGTCATGCTCCAACGCATATTTGCAGTTCTGAATGGACTGACGGATTTTCCCTTTTTCCGTGGTATCCAGCCGTTCCCGGATATCCTCCACGGTCAGAAGTTCCGTTTCCACAATCTCCTCTAAGTTCTGCAAGGACTCCTCGCTCATATTCTGCAATTCTCTGTTCATACCGCTTCACCTCCTCCCTTCCGTTCCGGAAAAATCCAGAATCTCTTCATCCGTTCCAAACATCAGCATGTCCACCAGATAACGGATCTTACTTTCATTCTGTAAAGCTTCGGCAAATAGCGGATGCCATTCCTCTTCCGTGGATTCCGGCTTGTAAAACTCCTTCCAGAATTCCATCCATCGCAGATACCGCAGCAATACATTCGCAGCATCCTTTGCCCATTTATCAATTTTCTTTTGAACAAATTGAATCCGTTCCTCTTTTGTTGGAACCTTCTCTTTTTTTCTGACATCTGAATTTTGTTTTCTTCTTATCTCTGGCTGTCCGATTGGAATTCCCATAGAAAAATCTTCATTGATCTTCTTCGCTGCTTCAAACTGGGATAATCCAAACAGCACTGCCACATAATTGACTGCATCTCCTTTTGCCCCACAGGCAAAGCAGTAATAATTCCGATCAATCTTCATACTGGGATGCTTGTCATTATGAAAAGGACAGCACACCATCCCATTACGTCGCACTTTTAAGCCATATCTCTCTGCCACCTGCCTTGCGGTGACACGTTCTTTCATTTCCTGAAAAATGTTCATGTACGTCCTCCTGTATCCTTTGTAATCAAATTCCGTAATTTTCCCTCTTTCCGTTACAGGAGAACTTTGCTATACTACACATAAAGCTATATGCGTATAGGCAGACTTCTCCCGTAAGGATTGAATTTTTGTCTATGAGGCTTTACCAGAGCCTGCATAAGTTTTGTTTAGTGTCGAAATGTCCTTGTTACCAGCAGGGGCATTTTCTTTTTTAAGGCTGTTCCGGGAATCCCACATGCTGCGGTTCCTCCTTCATTCCATTCAATGTCACAGCAACCATCTGGATTGTTTGAAGCAGTTCTTCATTTTCTTCACTGCACACTTCCAACCGTTTCAGTTCTCCGTAAATCTGCTGCATCTGATTTTTCAGAGCTTTGTACACTCTCGGATTTCCCTGCACAGTCACTTCCCAGTCCATTAACTTTCTCAGGATGTACTCCTGTTTGCTAAGCCCGGATAACGCCACCATGCGGTCAATCATTTTTGCTTCTTCCTCGGATACCCGGAATCCCACTGTCCGGTTTCTCCATCGTCCTTTTGCATCTAACGTTCTCTCCATCAGATTTCATCCTCCTTCTCCATCCGCTCCACATCCAGTTTATTCGCCATCTCCGTCTGTACCGTTGGAAACAAATGTGCATACCGATACGTGATTTTTTCTGCTTCATGCCCCACACGGTTTCCAATGGCAAGAGCAGTAAATCCCATATGAATCAGCAGGGAAACATGGCTGTGGCGGAGATCGTGGATTCGGATAATCGGAACTCCTGTCTCTTTGCATCCCCGTTCCATTTCATGTTTCAGATAAGATTTAGAAAACGGGAAAATACGCTGATCCGATGCCAATGAATAATACATCTGAAAATAGTCCAGCATTTCTTCACAGAGAAACTCCGGCATCACAACGATCCGATTACTTTTTGCTGTCTTTGGCGAAGTAATAATATCCTGCTTTTTCATCCGGTGATACGTTTTATTGATCCGTACCGTCTGTTTCTCAAAATCAAAATCTGATCGTGTAAGGGCAAGCAACTCCCCTTCCCGAATTCCGGTCCAGTACAACATCTCAAAGGCATAATAGGATCTGGGCTTGTCCATCATTGCCTCAGCAAATATCAGATACTGTTCCTTTGTCCAGAATTTCATTTCCTTTGGAACCTCTTTTCCCATACTTCCTGCCTGTCTTGCCGGATTTCTGGGCAGATTATAATAGTTCACCGCATGATTGAAAATTGCTGTAAGCTGTGCCTGAATCGTTTTCAGATAATCCACGGAATAGGGCTTGCCCTTTTCATCCCGGTATGCCATCATCTCATTCTGCCAGGCAATCACATCCGCCACGGTGATCTCGCTAATCTTCCGTTTTCCAAAGTAAGGAAGGATTTTTGTCCGCACAATGTGGCTTTTCGTCTCAAATGTACTTTCCTTTACCCTCTGACGTTTATACTCGGAATAAATCTCATAAAAGCTCTCAAACGTCATATCCAGCTTATTTCCTTTTCGGAGCATCATCTCATGTTCCCATGCAGTCGCTTCCCGTTTGGTCTTGAAGCCACGTTTCTGCGTCTGCTTTCTTTCCCCGGTAAAATCGGTGTACCGGAACACCACTCTCCATGTACCTTTGTCTTTCTCCTGATATACAGCCATCTTAAGTACCTCCTATTTTTCTTCATAAAATAATTTTTTCTTGAAATAATTGGCATCCACACGCCCCGGCACTGTAATCAGTCCCATTCCACTGAGTTCTTTATTCAGCTGGCGGATAATCTGGTATGCCTTTGACTGCTTGACCTGTAAAATATCCATTACCTCTTCTGCAGTCAGAAATCCATTCTTTAATTCAGACATTCCATTCACCTCCTTCCGCATCATCTTCGAGGAAAAACCCCTCTACTTATCCAAATTTTCAAGGCATCTTATACAACCTCGCTTTCAAATTTTCTTTAACTTAACTTTATTTAGTTAGGTTTTAACCGTATTATATTAACCATTTTCCGTTAAGTCAAGTGGTTTGAACATCAGTAATTAAATTTTTTTGTTTAAGTTTTTCTTGCGTCTTATTTTTCCATATGCTATACTGATTTAAACAAATATCGTTAATCACCAGTTCCTATTCATTGCACCACGGTAGGAACTTATATTCAAAAATGGATAAAAGATTTCAGGAAAAGGAGAGATCCCTATGGCATTTGGAAAACGTATTAAATTTTTCAGAAACAGAAAAGGCATGAAGCAGAAGGAGCTTGGCGAACTTCTTGGATTCCTTGGAAAGACTTCGGATGTTCGTGTGGCGCAGTACGAGACAGAAGCCAGAACCCCTAAAGCTGATCTGGTCAAAGAAATGGCACAGATCTTCGATGTCAGCACCAGAGCCATCAATGTTCCGAATATTGACTCCTATCTTGGTCTTATGCACACCCTCTTTGCACTGGAAGATATGTATGGCATCAAGATCGGAGAGATTGACGGAGAACTCTGTCTTCGGCTTGACCGGGAACACAAAGAATATCAGCATCTGTTTGAACCTTTTCATGCATGGCAGCAAATGACTGCAAAACTGGAATCCGGAGAGATCAGCCAGGAAGAATACGATAACTGGCGATATAACTATCCGGAACTGGACACCTCCAAGATTCGGGCAAAGGTTCCGTCTCAGGAACTCTCTGACGAACTCATCAAGGCACTGAAAAAAGAAAATCAATAAAGAAATGCAAAAAAACCTTACTGACTGCTCTTTCCAATTTTGGAAACAGTTCATCAGTAAGGTTTTTATGTTATAGAAATAATATTTTATTCAACGGATATTGCAGGAATGTTGCCAATCCGTTGCCAAAAAATAACGGAATTTGCTTGGAACCCGCATAAATACCGGGTCTATTTTTGCAAAATCCTATTCAAACTCCTTTGCGGACTGCGTTTCATGACACGCAAAGGCTGTTATTAGAGGTTTATATTTCGAACGTGCGTTCTGTTTTTGTGTTTTTCGCACCGCTTATGAAGAAATAAACTCCAAAATAACTCCATTTTACTCTTTATTATTTTGTTGTTCTTCTCTTGCGTAAAGAATGTCCAACGCCTGGAATATTACATTACTCATAGTCTGATAATGTCTCTCTGCATAAGATACTAGCTTTTCTTTTTGCTCTGGTGACATCCTAATTCTCAGACTAGAATCTTTGCCGTCTAATGATGGTTTTCTAGGCATCTTTCTCTCCTCCTTACATTTCATAGTTTAACACGAATTGATACAAGTGTCAATCTCGTTTTGTTAATATCACCCATTTCCCTTTTTGGCTACTTCCCTGCCTCTTCAGATAATTCTTTTCCTTCAATTTGGTTATATAATACTTCACACTAGCAAGATTCCAATCTAACGCATTAGCCATTTCTTTCTGCGTGATTGAAGGTTGCATACGTACAAGATTCAGAATTTCTATTTCTTTCTCACTCAGTACATTTTCATCTTCCACTTGGTCTAATCTCTCTAAATCTTGGTTAGCTTGGTTAGTAGCTTGGTTAGCTTGGTCAGTTATTGGATTGACTCGGAACAACTCTACCCGAAACATATTATCAAATTCCTGAAATCTCGGCTTTGGAAGTCCATACTCTTCTGCAGCATTAAGGATTCTTTTTATTCCGCTTCCCCATGCCTCTACAAGTCCCATCTGACTGAATATATTGGCAATGCCTTTATTCCTGATCTTCGAATGACCATTCATGACTTCCTCATAAGTTAATCCGTTATATAATCCACCCGGAGATGTCACCTCCAATCTGTCATCATAAACTGCGACCTGAATACAGGATTCATCTAATAGGTTACGGTGACAATGGGCATTAATAATCATTTCCCTGATTGCTTCCGGTGGTAACTCATATTTCTCTTTTCGCACCAATCCGTCAATTGTTGCTCCAAGCCGAATATTTCTCAATACAAAATCTACTGCTTCTTCGATTTGTGTATAGATTGGTCCTGTAAATTCTCTCTTATCCAGAAACATTGCACGATCTGTTCCCTTGAATACCGCACATTGTGTTTTGGAGAATGAAAAATAATCCGATGTCAGCAACGCATAGGCATTCGTTGCCAGAAGCTGTCCCTCGCTCTGCTTCAAAATTTTCCAGTTTATCAGCTGCTCTTTCTTTACAGAATGTTCTGACATTCCTGCTTTCTTCCGGAACTTTTCAATATCCTGACAAAGTTTCTCTGTTGCTTCCTCTGAAACAGGATAACCCACACAAGTAAGCTCATCCCATGAGATTCTGGCCCCTTCCATTTCCAGTTCTTTTATCTTCTCCGGAAATGCCTGTCTTGATGTACCTGCTACACGGATATAAGTGCCATTATCTTTTCCCTTTGATTTTAGATAATACGGTCTGTTCTTTCCAGCTTCTACTGATACAACAATGACCGTTTTCCCGTCTACTGTCTGTGGCTCAATATCAGGAATGATCTGTGGCACACAGGAATCAGAAACTGCATTGGCAATTCCATCCATCAGCTGAAACAACACATCATTTTCCACACCAACAATCTGGTGTGTTTTATCATCTACTCCAACAATCAGCTTGCCACCTTGTGTATTGGCAAAAGCTACGATTGTCTTCATGTACTTTTCACTTTTATCAGGTAAGGATACCTTGTACTCAATATTTTTCGATTCCCCGGAAAACATAGTATCTTCTACCATTCTTTCACTCCTACTCTATACTCGCACCACTGGTACGAATAATTCTATTTCCAGAGCAATCTTCTCTGGATCATTAACACTATTATACGTTCTATTCTTCTTTTCTATCAAGCAAGAAAACAAAACAGTTCATTTCTTCTTACCATTTTCTTCTGTTCTTTTTTGATGCCAGATAAAGTCTCGTCATCTCATCCATGAAAATAGTTTTGTCCTCATTGGTCATAGTTCCACTGGCAAATAAAGCAGCTACCTGTTCAAGAATCTGCCTTGCCTGTTTAGCACCAGCATATTCACTTGGCTCATCATTACCCAAGCACACGGTTTCATTATCATTCATAAGATAAGAAACCTGACACTGAAATGCATCTGCCAGTTTTTGATATAAACTACTCTGCTTCGGATATCGTCCTTCAACTTCCCAAGATCGAATTGTTCTATGAGAAACGCCCACCATATCACCCAGCTTTTGTTGAGTCATTTTTTTCTCTTTTCGCAACTTCCTAATTTTATCACCAAATGTTGTCATAAGTATACATCTTTCTCCTATGAGTTTTGTACATGCTTTATTTTTCTAACCACAATAAAAGTATATCATTATGCAAATAAAAAGAGAACCCGACATCACAAGCAAATTTGATGATGCGGGTTCCCTTCCCTCTTTATAGATCAATACCTTTTATTTTTTCATCTTATGATCCGATGGCAATCTCACTTCTTAATGACAACTGTGGCTTCCACATCCATGCTCGCCACATGTATGTCCTTCCCCGTTGTTGTGCTCGTGATGAGAACATTTCACATCCGGATTATACTCAAGTGTTTCATTGATAAAAGCTTCTACTGCTTCATCCGCATCTCCGGAAACTCCTCCGAAAAGCTTGATGCCTGCTGCCGCTAACGCTGTCTGTGCGCCGCCTCCAATTCCGCCACAAATCAAAACGTCTGCATTCAATGCATTAAGAACTCCTGCCAATGCGCCATGTCCACTTCCATTCGTATCTACTACTTCTGAATGTACTACTTTTCCTTCCTCTACATCGTAAATCTTAAATGTCTCTGTGTGTCCAAAGTGCTGGAAAATCTGTCCATTTTCATATGTTACTGCTATTCTCATGATACCTTCTCCTTTTTCTGCTGCATATTTTTTGTAAATTTCCTGTTTGTAACATCCTCCAAAGCTGCAGTTGCCGCTCTGACCGTCACAGATTCTGAAATCTCCGCCCTCAATTTTGAGTGGATGCCCGTCGATAAGTGCATCTGCAATCTTTTTCCTGGCGATCTCGTAAATTCGCTGGACCGTTGTTCTTGCGACTTGCATAGATGCTGCACACTGCTCCTGACTGTAACCTTTCTTGTCCAAAAGACGGATTGTCTCGTACTCATCTACCGTTAGAACAATGGGTGTTTTTTTCTCAGTATCATCTGCCGGAAGAAATTCTAAAACATTGGGGAAATGACAGACTTTTCTGCATTTTACTGGTCTCGGCATAAACTGCTCCTTTCTCGCTTTTCTTATATAATAGCCCTATAAAAGGCATATGTCAATAATGTTTTTGACATATGCCTTTTATGAATCACCTTATAGTATTACTTCTTTTCATTATTTTTTAATTTACAGATACCCTGCGTCATTGTTCCCATTGGACAAAATGTACACCAGGTTCGTGGCTTATATAACACCATTACGATCAACCCTAACAACAAAGATGTAAGCATCAAACTATAAAATCCAAAACTAAACTGTGCCACCCAATCAGCTACTGTTCCGGCAGTGTATGTCCATCCCCACGGAACACGGAAGGTCCAGAATAATTTGATGGCTTCACGCAAGGATGATGATCCGGCACCAACTAAATATGTCTGAAATACCATATTCCCAAACATTGTAAGGAAAAATATCAAAAAGCCGTATCGGAACCATTTTGAACTCATCCATCGCGGGGTTGGTTTATTTCTTGAGCATTTTAAATCCCCACCGAGCTTACTAAAAAGCTGGCCACGTCCACACAAATGATTACAGAAAAATTTATTTTCACCGAATATCGCTATTCCTAACGGCAACAGGAAATCAATCATCCCAAACCAAGCAAACAAAATATTAAAAAAACCGAGAGCAAAATAAAGGATCGCCCATATCCATAAATAATCATACCAATGTTTCTTTTTCTTCACATCGCTGTCCTCTCTTTCATTTCAATACAACCTGCCGGACAGGACTTTGCACATTTTCCACATCCTACACACACTGTTTCTTCTACCACAGCATAACATCCATGGTAAACTTTGACAGCTGCCAGCGGACAAGTATTTTCACATACTCCGCAGGCAACACATCTTTTTTTATCGACACTTGCCATTCTTTTTGCCAATGCTTTGTTCCCCTTTCAAATTTTGTATCTCTATTGTACCTGAAAAAGGTAAATCCTTCTGTGATATTATTACATAAGAATTTACCTTGAACGCTAATCATTACAATGACATATTTTTATTATACATTACCTTTATATTTATATATGATGTTTAGAATTTCCTCAGTTGTTCGAATAATTTCTTTTTGTTTTTCTTTCATTGTTATAGATTTGCTTTCTTCTTCAGCTAACGAAGAGTAAAGGTGAATGGTATTAGCATGATTCCATATCTCATCGTAAATTTTCTCGATTTCATCAGCACTCCGAAATGCCTGGTCTGTTTGCATTTGCAAGTGTTCTCGTTGCTCTTCCAGATGATTCATCCGTTCTTGTAACTGATCCCTTTCTTTCTGCAATCGATCATGTTGTGCTTGCAGTTGATCTATTTGTATTTTAATTTCGCTCATCTTTTCTTTCTGTCTCCGCATAAGCATCATCAAATATACAACTACAACTACAAATACAAATAATAGTATTATGTACAGCATAAACTTCTCCTCACGACACATATATTTCGACGGTTTTCCGCAAATCAACTATTGATAATGGCATAGAAAGAACAGTTAGTTTTCCTGAATTCTTTTTAATTTCAACAGCATCAGGATTGCCTGTGATTAAAATTACAGGTGTTGTCCTGTCCGCACGCCATGGCTGATTCGGTTGGCTCGTCATATCTTCGGTAACAATCCAAAGATCCGGCTTATGTCTGCCTAATCTTGTTTTAGCACTTTCCGGTGTGTAAAACAGCATGATCTGATCTGAAATAAATTGCAATGTTTCTTTTAATCCTTTTGCATAACGTTCACTGCCACAGACCAGTGCAATAATAGAAGCAGCTTTCTTTTTTTGTGTTACCTGAATAAAATCCAAAACTGGTGTATTATAGAGACTAAAGTCTTTTTCCAAATGAACTTTATCATAATAACTCTTTGCTGCCTTGCACATCCTCAGACAAAACTGTTCTATGTCTATACGAATATCGTTTCCGTTCTCCTGTATGTTCATACTTTCCAACTGACAAACTGACATTCCACAGTTTAGTCCAAGATGAAAGCGTATATTATTTTCATCATTCAAAAATCCTTTATTTTGATGAAGATATTCACATCGAAGCTGCCAACAGCGTTCTCCGCAAATATATGGCTTTTCATCGGATTGAGATAGTTTAAAGTAGTCCCCTGCATATTCATCAAACCAGCGAATATACTGGGTTCCCACATCACGGGTCGGATTCTTTTGCCGATCCAGCATAACCCGGCCATCTCGATAATGTTTAACAATTTCCGGGAAAGCAATACCTCCGCAAATATCTGGCAAAGTCAATGCCAATGCCAGTGCAGACTGCCATCGTCTATCTACAATATTCAGTTCTACTTCTTCAATTCGGTCCAAAAATGTAAAACTGACATCTCCCTGCATTATTTATCCCTCCCTCATATTCACAACAGTCATGTACTATAGTCAGTATATTTTTATTTATGGCATATGTCAATTATATAATTGACGCATCTAAAAAAAGTAAGTATACTATGTTCGTAAAGGAGATAACTGTTATGAGCTTCGAAAATTATTTTCCACTATGGAATGACTTAAATACAGCACAGAAAAAAGTAATTTCAGACAATTTGATTACACGGGATGTAAAAAAAGGAACGATCATTCACAACGGAAACCTGGATTGTACTGGATTATTACTGGTTAAATCCGGGCAGCTTCGAACTTACATACTTTCAGATGAAGGACGAGAAATTACACTTTACCGCCTGTTCGATATGGATATGTGTCTTTTATCCGCCTCATGTATCATGCAGTCCATTCAATTTGAAGTAACCATTGAAGCAGAAAAAGATACTGATCTTTGGATCATCCCTGCTGAAATCTATAAGGACATCATGAAGGAATCGGCTCCCGTCGCAAACTATACCAATGAATTAATGGCTAGCCGTTTTTCTGATGTCATGTGGCTGATTGAACAGATCATGTGGAAGAGTTTGGATAAGCGTGTTGCTTCATTTCTTTTAGAAGAGACCTCTATCGAAGGAACAAATGAACTGAAAATCACTCACGAAACTATCGCAAACCATCTTGGTTCCCACAGGGAAGTGATCACTCGAATGCTTCGATACTTTCAGGGCGATGGTCTCGTCAAACTCTCACGCGGCAAAATCACCATCCTTGATTCGAAAAGACTGGAAACACTACAAAGATCATAAAACTGTTTTTCTATGACATCTAAAGAATCCTCCATTTATCAGAATTGTGAAAGTCATTCTAATAAATGGGGGATCTTTTTACGCTACAAGTAAATTATAAAATTATTGTGATTATTTTTTAATAATCCATACCACATGCATATGCCCTTTCAATCAACGCACGGTCATTAACCACTGCATCATAGAAGCGGAATCCACCGGAGAAGTTGTATGTTTCATAACCGTTTCCTTCCAGAATACGGCTGGCAATGTAGCTGCGCAGACCACTTTGGCATATCAAGTAAACAGGCTTTCCCTTCTCAATTTCATTGATACGTTCCCTTAGTTCATCTACAGGAATATTTCTGAATCCATCCATATGCCCCCTGTTAAACTCACCTACAGTTCTCACATCCAGCAATACAACACTTTTATCTTTAGAAATCTTATCCATATCTTCCAGATGCCATTGTTTTAAGGTACCTTTTGCTATATTGTCTATCATGAATCCTGCCATATTTACAGGATCCTTGGCAGAGGAATACGGCGGTGCATATGCAAGATCCAGATCTTTCAGCTGGGTTGCCTTCAGCCCTGCATGAATTGCTGTTGCCAGCACATCAATACGTTTATCAACTCCTTCATATCCAATAATCTGAGCACCAAGCAAACGATAAGTCTCTTTTTCAAAAACCACCTTCATGGTCATCACTTTTCCACCAGGATAGTAACCGGCATGACTCATAGGAGAAAGAATTACTGTATCTACATCTAATCCTGACTTTTTGGCATTGGTTTCATTGATACCTGTAGTGGCTGCTGTCATATCAAATACTTTGATAACGGAGCTTCCCTGACTGCCCAGGTAACGGCTGTCACCACCACAAATATTATCAGCGATGATCCTGCCCTGCTTGTTGGCTGGTCCGGCCAAAGAGATCAGCGCATCATCACCCGTAACATAATGTTTTACCTGAACTGCATCACCTGCTGCATAAATATCCGGTACAGAAGTTTCCATTCTGTCATTCACTACGATACTTCCCTTGATGCCAAGTTCCAGACCAGCTTCTTTTGCTAATGCTGTGTCTGGTGTAACTCCGATTGCCAGCACCACCATATCAGCCTGAAGGGATGGATTATCTTTTAATAGAACCTCTACTCCATTGTCCTTTTCTTTAAATCCTTCTACTGTATAGCCCAGTACCAGTTTTATCCCATGCTTTCTCATTTCATTATGGATCATGGATGCCATATCCGGGTCAAATGGGTTCATCAGCTGCTTAGGCCGCTGGACAATTGTAACATCCATGCCAAGCTCCCTCAAATTTTCTGCCAGTTCCAGACCAATAAAACCGCCACCTGCCAATACAGCCGATTTTGGATGATTCTTATTTATATATTCCTTTATCCGAAAAGTGTCTTCTACAGTACGAAGTGTAAAAAGTTTATCCATACCTACTCCGGGAAGTCTCGGCTGTGTTGGCTTTGCACCTGGAGAGAGGATCAGCTTATCATAGTTTTCTTCAAATATCTCACCATTCTCTAAATTTTTCACTGAAACCGTTTTTCGTTCCGGATGTATGGAGATAACTTCATGATGAATTTTCATGTTAATACGGAATCGTTTAAAAAAACTCTCTGGTGTCTGTAGTGTAAGTTCTTCCGGGTCTGTGATCACGTCTCCGATATAATATGGAAGCCCACAATTCGCATAGGATATGTATCCGGATCTTTCAAACACAGTAATTTCTGCATGTTCATCCAATCTTCGTATTCTTGCTGCAGCTGTAGCTCCTCCGGCTACACCGCCTACGATTATTACCTTCATCTTATTTTTCCACCTTTCCTGAATAAGCAGCAATGCCACCAATATTATTTACTTTAGAATATCCCATTCGTTGCAACATCCCAGTTGCTTGACGACTTCGGGCTCCGGAATAACAGTATACAAACAGCGGTATTTCTGTATTCTTCACTACCGAAACAACATTGTTAAGTTGTTGCAATGGCACATTTTTACTTTCTGGTATATGCCCTTCCTGATATTCCTGCGGCGTACGAACATCCAGCAGAACTGCACCAGCAGTCTTTTTATATTCCTCTATCCCTTGATTAATATTCGCCTGTTTTAAAAAATCAAAAAATCCCATTAACGCACCTCCTTAAAGCATCTCTAAGATTGCCTTCTTAGGTCTTGCCCCTGAAACTTTTGTTACAATCTTCCCATTCTTCATAACCACCAAAGTTGGAATACTCATAATACCAAATTTACTTGCCAGTTCTGGCTGCTCATCCACATTGATCTTTCCAACTTTGATATCAGGGCGTTCACTTGCTATCTCCTCTATGATAGGAGCCACCATACGACAAGGAGCACACCAAGGAGCCCAAAAGTCTAAAAGAACGGTTTTCTCGGAATCCATTATTTCATTCTGAAAATTATTTTTATTGATATTAATAGCAGACATTTTACAGTCCTCCTTGTTTTTTCTTTTGTGGCTTTATTATAATCTGAAATTCATTTGTTTTCTGTGATATCATCACATTATTATCATGATTAATTTTTAACTAATTTATTTTTTCATCTTATGATCTGATGGCAGTCTCACTTCTCCGGTCCTTTTCTTCATAATCGAGTTCTGTGTCTCCATCTGTGTTGGAATATAATCGCTTTCCTGCAGAAATGCACCTGCCGCCTCAGCATATGATTCATATCCAGCTGCTTTCATCCTCTTCAACATTTTTGCCAAAGCACTGTTCTTGTCTCTACTCACCTGACGTGTGCTGATGCCCAGTTCCTCTGCTGTTTCTTTAACCTGTTTTCCCATGATAAAATAATCGCTCACGATTTTCTTTTCTTTCTCTGTCAGATCGCTGAAGAGTTCTTTAAAGAAGATCTCAGTTGTAATATCCGATGCAATGTCACGTCCACTATCTGCGATAAAGTCTGTCGCACAACCGTTTTCTGATTCTAATCCACAAAATAATACTGTATTATTTCTCTGATGCTGCTGATCAAACATATAATGTTCCTTATTATAAAAAATATTAAGAACTTCCAGCTCTTCTGCTGTAATATTAGCGTATTTCACCTTCTGATATCTGTCGTAAAATGTGTATTTTCTTTCTTCCATGATTGTTTCTCCGATTTGTCGTTTTTGTTGATTTGATTTGTGACAAATCGAAAATCATGGATATCTGGCATAATGCCTGCCTCTTCCCTGCATCTTGATATGCTCTTCCTTTCCGGCATCTACCTGTTAAAAAGGAAGCTTTTTCAAATCTGCAACCTGTTTTTGGGTATAAAAAAAGGCCATGCCCTTCCGGGCACAGCCTGACGCCTTAAAATTTGAGAAAAGAAAAACCTCCGCAAACATTACGTCTGCGAAGGTCTATTTCTCTCAGCATATCAATTCTAACATGCACGTATTTTCATTGTAATACCATTCACATGCCAGTTTACTGTCAGTTCACTGCCACTTTACTTCCACTTTTCTTCCAGTTTATTTCCTCCATCTTATTCTGTATCTTTTCCGGACGTGTAAATGCCCAGAGCATTGTTGCATACAAACGGATTGCTTTCTTACGGTTTCGATAATAAGTAGTGCTTGGCATATCATCCAGCATCAGCATCACATCTTCATTGGTATTTCCTGCTTCAAAATATCTATATTTCAAAAGCCGATAATACAGCTGTCCATTTTTTGGATAATCCCTCAAAGCTATCAGGGAATCTCTCATGATTTCCAGCAAACAGAGATTCATATCATTATTCAGAAGCTTTTCCTGGATTCTGCGTTTCTCTGCAGTCGCATCGAAATCTACCAGATCATATAACATTTCCTTCAGATGCTTCCCTTCCTCTGCATACATTTCATAATCTATATCCACAAGGTTCTTCTCAATACGGAACATTACTTTAGTATACTGACTCAGCAATAATTCCGTATTCTTATAAGCATCCTCTGCCACTTCTTCCATATTGATAAACATATCCTGTATTCTCTGCATAATTGTCCTCCTTCCCGACCGCTTCCGCAGCCAGACCAATCATTGTATTGTTTGTTCCATTCACAGTCTGTCACTGTCCTAACATCTCTTCATGCAGATTCCGCAGAAATATCCGCTGTGGGATAGCTTCTATTTCTGGCTGATCGGCAACTGTATGATCTATTGAAAGCAATCGGTTCTCACGGGAAAGGATGTATCCCCGACTGCTGATGTTCTCATCGAATATCTATCTCTCCAAAGGGGGCCCTGATTCAGGGCTCCCTTTTAGGACGCCGTTATTTACGTTCCATAAACCATTTATAATTTTCTTCATAAGTCAGATGACAGATTTTTCCACCCACCTGACAGGTATAACGATATCCGGTTCCGCCAGCTTTTCGGCTGGCACAACGCTCCGGTTTTGAAACCTTATCAATCGCATACTTACGTCCATCTTCCCAGACAAACGCTGTAGGGATCAATTCTCCTTCCCGGCTGAATACTGCCAGGACATCTACATACACTTTAGCTGTCATTACAAAACACCTGCTCTCTCCTATCCATGAAAATATGCCTGTGGATGAACCGTATGTTCCTTAGCATTCAGCTGTGCCAGTATCTTATCCTGATACATAAATGCTCTCTGAATACTCTGATAGCCAAACCTTCCACGGATCTCATCTACCACCTGGTCCATCTTTTTGATTTTTTCTCTCTTCGTTTCATCCATAAATAAATCAAGCTGATACGGCATCTCTTCTGATACCAGATCACATCCTCGAACACCAAGACTACGAATTGGATGTTCCCAATTATAGTTTTTCTGGAATAACTCAAATGCAGTTCTGGCAATTTCTTCTGTAAGATTACTTGCCCTGTCCAACTTGCACTGTCTCGTGAAATGATACAATCCATTATCCCGAATCGAGATTTCTACTGTCCTGCATTGAAAACCATTTTCACGAAGCCTGGCTCCTACACTTTCTGAAAGAGCCATCAAAATAATCTTCACGTCCAATTCACTAACAAGATCTCTTGGCGTTGTTGTACTGTTCCCGATAGACTTGATCGGTACTTTATATCCTTCTACCAAAACTGGAGTTTCATCCCATCCATTTGCAAAGGTATGAAGTACCAATCCCATCTTTCCAAGATATGTTTCTAATATAGAAGGTTCTGCTCCTGCCAGATCTCCGATTGTACAAATGCCAAGTTTCTTCATCGTCCGTTCAGTGCTTCTTCCGACCATGAGTAAATCACCTACTGGAAGTTTCCATGCAATATCCTTGTAATTGTCTTTGGAAAACTCTGTAATGGCATCCGGCTTTTTATAATCAGAACCGAGCTTTGCAAATATCTTATTCCAGGAAACACCAATACTTACGGTAACCCCCAGTTCATATTTAATCCGACTGCTGATCTCTTTTGCAATCTTCATTCCGTCTCCCTTGATAGAAGTACTGGCGGTCACATCCAGCCAGCTTTCATCAATCCCAAATGGTTCTCTCTGATCTGTGTATTCACTGTAAATCTCCTGTGCCATTCTGGAAAACCTCAAATAAAGATCCATGCGAGGCGGTACAAAGATTATTTCTGGGCAAACCTGTCTTGCCTGCCACAATGCCATGCCTGTTTTTACTCCGGCTCGCTTCGCAATATAGTTTGCAGTCAGCACAATTCCATGTCTTGCTTCCGGATCACCACCGACTGCCATCGGCTTCCCGGCAAGTTCTGGATGATGCAGCATCTCAACACTTGCGTAAAAGCAATTCATATCTGAATGAAGAATTGTCCTGCTCATAACATTCACCTACCAGTCTTAAAAATCATAATAAAAGTTCTTTGCTTCATATTGACTTTGTGAAGTTTATAGATTATAATTTCTACTAACTTCACGAACATTTGTTTGTAATTTATACGTGATAATGAACTCTGTCAATAGTTTTTATAAAGTTGATGAAGTTACGATTTCAAAAACTTGGAAAGGATCCCACTATGAATTTTTCAGACAAGATTAAATATCAACGAGAACAAAATCATCTGACACAAAAAGAACTTGCAGAACTGGTCGGCGTATCCCAGCGTGCGATCGCAGCTTATGAAAGTTCCGGCACCATCGCACGAATCTCTACTATGAGAAAGCTCGCTCATGCATTGAATGTCTCTTACGATTATTTGAAACATGATGAGATCACAGATCCTTCTTACGGAATTGAAAAAATGGATTATATTGATGAAGTCAATGGACAGCTTGGTGAAAAAGGAGCCAGGGACATCAATGAGATTCTCGAAGCCAACCGTGCTCTTTTTGCTGGTGGCGAACTCGACGAAGAAGCAAAAGATGCTTTCTATCAGGCTGTAACCAAAGCATATCTTTCCTGTAAGATGGAAGCCAAAAAGACATTTGGACGGAAAAAGAAAAACACTGAAATGGAAAGTGATTCATAGGTGTCCGTATTTTCGTACAGCACTTTTGCTACTCTATACTTGCAGCAAACTATCTTATGAAATATCGAGGTGTTTTTATGAGTTCAAAATGTATAAGAGACACTGTTAATAAAGTAAAAGCAAAATATCAGGAAAGTGATCCGTACCGCCTTGCAGCCGCTATGCATATTATTGTTAAAAAGCTTCCGCTTGGAACTGATCCAAACTGTTGCAAAGGCTTCTGTATGCGGGAATGTCGAAAGACCTGCATCGTCATTAACTGCGACCTACCGGAAATCATACAGCAGATTATCCTGATCCACGAGATCGGTCACGCACTCCTTCATCAGAAACCCCTTCAGATCAAGTGTTTTCATGATTTTGAATTATTCGATGGAGTGTCACAATGTGAATATGAAGCGAATTGCTTTGCCGCTGATTATCTTCTGGAAGATGAAGATGTCCTGGAGATGCTTAACGCTGATATGTCCTTTTTCCAGGCTGCCGCAGAACTGAAAGTTCCACCGGAACTTCTTGATTTCAAATTCCGAATGATGAAACGAAGCGGCGTTCAGATTGTAGATTCTCCGATTACTTCCAACAGTGACTTTTTAAAAGATATCCCTACTTCGGGAATAATAGAAAATTACTAAATATGCTATTTTTGAAAAAGGAGATTTTTGAAAATGATCAACTTAAATAAACATAGAATAGACTTTGGAAAAGGGGATGTAGGCATTGGTGTCATCGGTAACACTACAGATTCCGCACAACTGGCATTTTATAATCAGAGTGCACGTCCCATCCATATACTCAAGAATCCAGATCAGAATCCTGGGTTCGAACCCATGGAATTTAAAGAAGAACCTTTTATCATGAGCTTCTCCAATCCTGAAAGCATTGATGCAGTTATTTCAATTTTACAACGTGCCAAATATATTAATTTCACTTCCAAAAACGAACCGCAAAAAACAGAATAGATGAATGATGTATCTTATAAAGAATGGCTGTCTTTTCTCCAATGAGCAGGCAGCCATTTCTCATGTAATTCTTTAATACAAGTCTCCCACATATCCATCTGCTTCCAGATGCATATAGCACTCGTCCACCTTCTCTGATTCCAGAATCCGCAAAACGTGTTCCATACCTGTAGCAAGTTCTTTTGTTTTTAACTCTTCCAGCGGAATCCAATAAACTCTTCCTTCCTCAGAACTCTTTAATTCTCCGGTAAACTTATCCGCTTTATACAAGGTAATAACATAGTGCACTCCGCTCTTATGCCAATGATATAATCCTCCAAGCTTCGGTGCTTCAACCGTAAGTCCTGTTTCTTCCCAGACTTCCCGAATCATAGATTTCTGAAAAATCTCATTTGCTTCTACGTGACCGCCTGGAAAAGTTGTACCGGTATAGCTATCATTTACTTTATCCAGAGCCAGTACATTCCCTTTATGATCCTGAATCATACACATATTCATAAAACAGACCTTCTCAATCTGACTCTCTTCTTTTTCATTCAGAGATTTTCTGACACGTTTGTTGATATCCGATCGTTTGGATTTATAATGCTTGAAGACCTCTCCATACGGAATCCAGATTTCTGCATCTTCAATTTTTTCATAAACAGAATCCACCACTTCTTCCAGATGTTTGTCACTCGGAAAAGTACATTTTTTCATATAATAATCTCTGGTTGCCTGAAACATCCATTCCGCAATCTTTTCTTTCTGCTTCATTTTTAACTGGGAATACTTCTTATTCGTTTGCAGTAATCTCCCATCTATCATCTTATGGTTTTTCCGTGACATCGGTTTGACCTCTTTTCTTCTTTTTCATTCAGATTTTACTATACCACAGAATCATGCTTGCGTCATACTTCTGAGCTTCGATGTCCTCTTTTTCTTCTCTCAGTACCTTATTTATAGGGGGTTCTTTTTTAAGACTCTCTTCCGGAGGCTGTGCCACCGGTAAATAGCAAGGACAGGAAGTGTATATACACTTCCGGAAAACCAGCAATTTAGGGAACCCTGCCCTAAATTAAAAACACAGAAGTCACTACTTCGAAGAACCAAAGAAAGGAGAATCTGCCTATGGCAAAGAGAAAAAGAAATATACAGATTTTGTTTTGTGTTTCCCCAGAAGAAAAAAAGCTTATTCGTAGAAAGATGATTGAATCAAAGACAAAAAATATGGGAGCTTATCTTCGTAAAATGGCAATCGACGGTTACATCGTCAACACCGATACCACTCCACTGAAGAAACAGTATGAGGAAATGCATAAGATCGGTGTGAATATTAATCAGATTGCCAAAAAAGTAAACAGCACCGGTGATCTGTATCCGGAAGAAAAGCAAGAATTAAAAGAGATGGTGAAAGAATTATGGCGTATCTTAAGATCTTCCCAATTAAAGTAACAGACAAGAAAGCTCTGGACTACATCACGAATCCAGATAAAACAGAAGAAAAACTGTTAGTTTCCAGTTTTGGCTGTTCCCCGGAAACTGCAGATCTTGAATTTTCTATGACAAGAGAAATGGCAAAAAAGAATGGAATGGACAAAGGTGATAACCTGGCATTTCATCTGATCCAGTCATTTAAACCTGGAGAAGTTGATGCCGAAACTGCCCATCGCTTAGGGCAACAATTTGCAAACGAAGTACTGAAAGGAAAATATGAATATGTGATAAGCACCCATGTTGATAAAAATCATATCCATAACCACATCATCTTTAATGCAGCAAGTTTTGTTGATCATCACAAGTATGTTTCCAATAAGCGGAGCTACCATAAAATCTGCCGGATCAGTAATCGTATCTGCCATGAAAATGGACTTGCCACCAGTATGCCAACCGGAGAAAAAGGCAAAAGTTATAAGGAGAACATGGAATATCATCGTGGCACCAGCTGGAAAGCCAAGCTACGTGTTGCAGTTGATAAAGCAATCTGGACTTCCATCAACTATGAGGAATTTTTACAAAAAATGCAGTTAGCCGGATATGAAGTCCGACAGGGAAAACACCTGTCCTTCCGTGCACCGGAACAGAAAAACTTCACTTATATGAAATCTCTTGGAAGCTATTATTCAGAAGAAAATGTCCGCATCCGTTTGGCAAAAAACCGTAACAAAATAAAAGCTCCAAGGCATCTGTCCAGAGAAGCTCGCCTGTATATCAATATCTCCACTTATGTTACGACCGGCAATCGAGAAGGATTTGAACGATGGGCAAAACTAAATAACCTGAAAGAAGCGGCACGCACCTTCAACTATCTTTCCGAAAATAACCTGCTGAATTATGAAGATTTCCAACAGCATGTTTCTGATGTTGATGCTTCTGTTAAAGCGGCTGATCAAAGAATAACGCAAATCAACAGTGAGCTGAGCACACAGAAAATCATTCAAAAACACTGTGATTCTTACCGTCTCTGCCGAAAAGTGATTGAAGATTGCAAATCTGCTAAAAATCCAAAAGCATACCGAACCAAACATCAAGCAGAATACCAACTGCACGATTCACTAAAAAAAGAGCTTCAGGATCTCGGTGTTACCAAAATCCCAAGCTCTAATAAAATCCAGAATAGGATAGAAAATCTTGAATCTGAACAAGCTGCTACTGTCCGGGAAAAACAAGAATTGCAGAAAAAGCAGAAGACACTGAATATCATTAGACAGAATTTCACAGCACTACTTAATGCTCCGGAGATGCAAATTCCCATATCAGAAAAAGAGCTAACTCTCTAAAAAGAAGGAGGTACCTACTTTAACGGTGCCTCTTGCTTTTCGTCTAATCTATTTATATCTTCCTCTTTATGCAATTTCCCATATTACAGTTGCCGTATCAGTAACATTAATATCGTCTGCCTCAATATCTATATCATATGCTCCCGGTGCACTCATTTCACATTCCGTACACTCCATTAATCTCATTTCATTCAATGGCTTTGTTACAAAATCTATCTCTCCCCAAGAATAATCAATTGCCTGTATTTCACCCAATTTCACATTTGCTGCTGTTGTAAGCACCTGTGCCTTTTGAATGGAATCCTCGATTGCTTTATGTAACAGCTCATTTTTACATTTTTCTACATCTGCCACTGTATACTCAATAGAAAACTCTGGCCTTAATGAGCTATGAGCCAAAGCGTAAAGGACTTGCCCTAATCTTTTATTATCAGCTGCAAACTCTATTTTCATATGGTGATTATACTTATAACCTTTAAATCTTCGCTTCCAGCTCTTATCTCTGTCCTGATAGCTTTCATATTCTGTATCGACATTAAAATATACTGTTTTAAGGTCTTTTCTCTGAAAACCAAGTTTCTCAAACAAATCCTTGAGAAGCCTTTCTATTTTTACACTCTGATTTTTTCCGAAACACCAGAATGGTACAAGCTCTGACTGGTCATTCTGCTTTTCCGCTTTAGCAGCTTCAAACATTTCTGTCCATATGTCTCGCTTAAATGTGATACCATCTGCCTTACCATATTTATCAGCAACATTCTGTCTTATTGCCAGACACTTAAATCTATTGATTCTGCCTTCCCTTTGTTCCAAATCAGTCGGTCATTTTTTGCGGACAGTTCATACATGCTATCCTTTTCTGTTCTCTGCTCCTGCGTTTGCTCTCGTTTGATTTCTCCCTCCGTATCTTCTTGGCACAAGCAGGACAATACCTTGATGCACCAGAGCCCGGGACATATTCAACGCCGCACACCGTACAATTTTTAGCGGGCATTGCTGCCCACCGTTTTGTAGGTATGATATGTAATTCATCGACAAAGCCGATGAATTTATAGTAAATCTTGATTTCCTGCTTCACTGTTCCGTCTGCCATCTTCTCACGCTCCGAAACAAGTATCTTGTCTATGAGTGCGTTTATAACTGTTGCATCCAGTTCTTTTAAGCCTTGATAATTTCGGATAAGGGCGAGGAAGTCACGGATTCCCCGTGATTTCTCGTAGCTTTCATTAAGAGTTTCCGTCACCTCTTTCAGCCTTGCTTCAATTTCAAGCTGCTCTTTCTGGTATTTCCCCGACATCATCTCAAAATTCCGCTCGGTAATACGCTCCATGACCTTATCCTCGTAGAGAGAGGAAAACAGCCTGTCCAGTTCCGCAAGGCGTTTGTTCAGCTTCTTACGTTCTTTCTCTAATGCTTTCGCCCTGCTCTGGTCTGTTTCCGTGAGCCGCTTTTCTATGGCCCTGACCGCCTTTTCATCATTCACTGCCATATCCGCAAAACAGTTGATGTCGGCAAGAACGGCATTGAATAAATCCCTTGCTTCTATATTGTGGGCACTACACTCGCTTCTTCCGTTTCTTGCATAATTATTACATGAATACTGTACACAGTCGATAATCTCTGGGCGTTTCCTCCTGTGTACGTTCATTGCCCGCAGAGCACATCCGCAGTCCACACACTTGATAACGCCTGCAAAAATATTTACAAATCCTCCCTTGTTCTGTGGAAGCCTACGACTTGTAATAAGCTGTTGGACAATATCAAATTCCTCCTGCGTGACTATTCCCTCATGGGTATTGGGTATCACTTCCCATTCTTCGGGCAGCTTAGAGGGGCGTTTCTTGCTTTTCATATTGGCGGCAATCCGTTTGTAGCCTACAAGATTTCCCGCATATATCGGGCTTCTTAAAATGCTCCTCACGCTGTTCCCACTCCAAATATAGCGTTTGTCCTCGTTCCCCTCAAAATGACGTTCAAAGCCTGTTTCGCCACGCTCCGCCGCATAAGCGGCAGGGCGTAGGATATGCTGTTTATTAAGATGTCTGCAAATTTTGGCAACTCCATTCCCTTTTAATGCAAGGTCGAATATCTCTTTTACAACATGTGCCACTTTATCATCTATCAGCAGATGGTTGTGGTCGGCAGGGTCTTTGATATAGCCATAAGGGGCGGTAGTTCCCATGAATTTCCCCTGTTGAAACCTCGCCCGATATGCCGATTTTATCTTAACAGATATGTCAGCGGCATACATTTCGTTTAAAATGTTGCGGAAAGGCGTGATGTCCATAGCAGATTTATTCAAGGTATCTACGCCGTCATTGACCGCTATATACCTCACGTTATGCTCTGGGAAGAAAACTTCCAGATATAACCCACAATCAAGATAGTTTCTCCCCAGACGGGATAAATCTTTCGTAATCACGCAGTTTATCAGACCGCTTTCAATGTCTTTTATCATATTCTGGAAACTTGGTCTTTGGAAATTTGTACCAGAATAACCATCGTCCACATACGTTTTTGCTATGTGCCATCCCTGCTTTTTCACATAATCCGTGAGGATGGATTTCTGTGTCGCAATGCTCGCACTCTCGTTATCCGTACCATCGTCTTTAGATAAGCGGCAATAAATGCCGACTAAATAGATTTTCTTTTCTTCTTTGATTCCTGCCATACTGTAAAACCTCCGTATCTGTCCTATCTGTTTTCATGTCCCATTGCGTACATTCTAAGCGGACAGCCCCTCATTGTCGAAGGTGTCGCCCTCGGCAATCTTCTTCCGAATATCCTCGGAGATAATCGGGACAAACGCTTCTGTAACGGTCTGTGTGCCGACATATTCACGGCTGATTATCATCTGCACTGGTGCTTTTGGCACGATACGCTTTCTCTTTTTATCTGCTTTCTTATCCTCGCCCATACTTAAATCTTCCTTTCCAGACAGGGCAGGGAAGAGTTTGGAAATGTCCCCGCCCTGCCAATCAGATACCATTAATCCTCGCTGTTTAATTCTTTCTGTAATGCTTTAAGGAGTGCCGCCGCTTCATCAGCGTTCAGCGTGATTCCCTTGCCGCACTTTTCACGGTTCGGGGAAAAGCTGCGGATGTCATACTTCGGCTCTTTCCCATTCCATGAAATGAGATTGATTTCCTTTGTGTAGCCACTGTCGCCCGTAGACAATACTGCGATTTCCTTTACGATTTCATACTGGATTTCTCTCATTCTCCATACCTCAACTCTCTGTATTTACTTCCCGAAAAAAGAAGATTAGCGGCTGTCACGGTTGCGTTTCCTCTGCAACTCACGCTCCAAAAGTTTGATGATGGTTTCCTCCATCTGCTTCGGCGTTGTGTTCTTCGGAAAGTATTTTTTCAGCTTGCTTGTGTTGATTTTCAAGGTTTCTTTCTGGTTGCCCTTTTCCTCCGTCATAATCGCAAATATCGTATCCATGTCAAGCCGCCCGCTCTGGCTTAACTGTTTCATCCGCTGTGCCTGTGAGAGTGAGGGCGTTGCTTCTTCGCTCTCCATCGTGGCAAAGAGGTTTTCCTGCTCGTCTTTCTTCAAGAAGGACAGTTCCACCGCAGGCGTGAGGGCGATTTTCCCCTCGTCCACCATCTGCAAAATCGGCGGTATCAGTTCCGTCAGGCGGATAAAACGCTGCACGGTCATCCTGCCCACGCCGAAGCCCTGTGCCACCTTGTCGTCCGTCCGCAACTTCGTCACAACTTGTGACGAGGTTAAGTCTGTGCGGAAACCCTGCCGCTTCATGGCTTCGGATTTCATCTTGTAAGCAAACGCCCGCTCCGATGGCAGGATATTCTCACGCTGCAAATTGCTGTCTACAAGGGTGATGATGGCTCGGTCACGGTCTAAGGGCAGGACAAACGCAGGCACGGTATTTATCCCTGCAAGTTCAGAAGCACGGACACGCCGCTGTCCTGCAATCACTTCATAACCGTCCCCGTCCTCTTTCGGGCGTGTGATTATCGGCGTGACAATGCCAAATTCCTTGATGCTTTCCGCTAACTCTGACAGTGTTTCATCTTCTGCCACATGAAACGGATTGTCGGGGAACGGGTACAAGTCTTTGGTCTTTAACACCTTAAAATCCTGTTTCTTCATTCACATATCTACCTTTCTTTCGCTCTGCTTCTATGATTTTTCTGCAATTCTTCCAACACTTCGGGCGGTATTTTTGACAGCAGCCGCCCCATCTGCTCGTTGGTTCTCTGCAATTCAAATATCTTCTGATTCGCTTTCTGCACCTTTAGTTCCTGCTCGTACTTTTCATCACGCATACGCCCCGCATAGTCTGATTCCTGCCCAATTCTCTCTTTCAAACTGTCGATATACGCCTGCTGTTTCCCGATTTCCTTAGAGAATTTCTCCACGTCTGGCAGCCATGCAGAGAGTAAATCTAACGCTTTATCCCTTTTCTTCCCTGCGTTAAAGGCGTTGATGTCGGATAGGGCAGACACGATTTCTTCATACTGTTTATCAAGCCTGCCGCCTAATTTATAGAGCCATGTGGGGACGTGTTTCCGCTTGGTTTCCATTGAGGACTGCCCCCGTTCAAGCTGATTCCACCGTGAGGACATCCGCTCATGGTAGGCGGTCTGCCACTCGGATAATGATTTCTGGTTGCCTAAGATAGCTTTCGCTGACAGCTTATTGTCTGGCGTAATCGGCACAAAGCAGAGGTGCATATGGGGCGTTCTCTCGTCCATATGGACGACAGCGGAGAGGATATTCTGCTTTCCAACACGCTCCGAAATGAAGTCAAGAGCCGTCTGGAAATACGCTTTTTGTTCTTCGGGCGGTAACTGGTTCATAAATTCTGGTGAAGCTGTGATGAGCGTTTCCACCATCATCACGCTGTCTTTCCTTGTCCTGCACCCCGCTTCGGCTACCATGCGGTTAATCTCTTTCTTGTAGGTGTACTTTGGTGGTGCTATGAGATGGTAATTGTTTTTAGAGCGTTCCATATCTATATCTGGGTTGCTTTTGTAGGCTTCTTTCTTCCGCTCGTTGTGGCGTTCACAAGCCGCAACGCCGCCCGCTTTTCGTTTCTGGAAACGCAGGATTGCATAAGGCATAGGCGGATTCCTCCTTTCTTTCGGCGGGTGACCGTCCTTTGGGGTGACAGCGGTGACGGTGGTGACAGCAGTTTTGGGATACCCCCTGCCGACTGCCGCAACTGTCACCCTCACCCCCTGCATGACGGTCATGTCGATGATGACGGTGTTTTTGGGATACCCCCCTCGCAAGAGCCGTCACCGTCATGCCGCCATTCTTTTATCCGAAGCCGTAAGGCGTAGGATAGCAGGGCACAGCCCTGCCTTAAGGGAGTCCAGAGGGAACGTCTGGCACACGACTTTGCAGGGCAAAGTGTAGTGTGTTACACCCTGTAAACGCAGTCGGAAAAATCGGAATGATTTTTCTGACCGCAGGGGTGGTTTTACACGACCGAAAAGGGCGAGTAAATCTCACGCCTGCATTTTGCGTTTACGGGGTGTTCTCCCGTAGGGATGACAGCGGCAGGGTATCCTAAAATCACTGTCACCACCGTCACTGCTGTCACCCGCAGGGCAGAGCCGCCAGCTTTACATGGCTTTAAGCGTCAATGATAGTAACAGGGGGGTATCCTAATATCGCTGTCACCACCATCACCGCTGTCACCCGCCCTCCTTGCAAGGGCAATCCGCCTGCCGTCTTTCCTGCGGCTGTACTGGTAGCAGATACGGTTCTCGCTTAAAAATGTGGTGCGGTATTCATTCAGCCATTTCGTAATCACCGTGGGTATGGTTTCCGTTTCCCCCATAGCGGCTAACAGTTCCGTTGCCGTGCCTATCCATTCTTCCTTATCCCTCATAAAATCCACCAACCGAAAAAGGACATCTGGTATCGTTTCTTTCGCAAGCTGCTCCTGCGTTTTCCGCTCCACAAGCTCCCAACGGCAATCACGGAAACGCAGCGTGTATTCCTGATAAGGCGTGTCCCTGCCCGTCACATACAGCTTGGCGGTGTCAGACGCACGTTTCTCCTTTTCCAGAACAAAGGTAGCGTCCGCACTCCCCGTTAATCCTGTCGTCCCAGACACCTTGTTGAACACGTCGCTGTCATTCTGCTTTCGGATGTGGTGTACGACAATGACCGCCAGAGAGTGCCTGTCGGCAAAGTCTTTGATGAGGGAGATGTCCCCATAGTCGCTTGCATAGGCATTGTCTTTTGAAGCTGTACGGACTTTCTGCAAGGTATCAATGACAATGAGCCTGCTGTCTGGGTAATCTTTCAGATAATCTTCAAGCTGCACGATAAGACCGTCTGACAGCTTGCAGCTTGCCACGGCAAAGTGGAGCCGCCCGCTTGCTTCGTCCGTCAAACGAAATAACCTGTCCTGTATGCGGCAGAACGTGTCCTCAAGGCAGAGGTAAAGCACATCGCCCTCCATTGTCGGCATATCCCATAAAGGGATTCCCTGCGACACGCATAAGCATAGCTTCAGCATGAGCCAGCTTTTGCCTATCTTCTGTGAGCCGCAGAACAGCGATAAGCCTGTCGGGATAAGGCTGTCCACCACAAAGGATGGTTTCTCAAGCGGTTCATAAAGGAGCGTTTCGGCGTTGACTGTCTGTAACTTCTGCATGGCTTTCCTCCTTTCGGGCGGTGTCTTTGTTTTCGTTGCACATAGGCGTTGACCTCCTTAAAAATAGATTTACTCCCACGGAAAAAAGTGAGAGTATGTAATGCCGCCAATCCCACACAAATAAAAAACAGATTTCTTTTTCGGGCGGTGTCGGTCACGGTTGGAGATATTTCTTCAATTTCCGCCTTTACTTTCTCCTTTGCAATCGCAACAGATTTCTGTATTGCCGAAGCGGTGCAATGCTCCATAGCGGCGATTTGGTAAAAATTGAACTCATACTCGTAGTAGAGCAGGAAACGCCGCCTTTGTATCTCTGGAAGGCTCCCAACCGCCTTATAGAGCGTTTCATTCCGTTCTTCCTCAACCATGCGTTCATCAAGGCTCTTAGGCACACGCAACGCCCGTCTGTAAAGGGTTTCGTCCCATACCTCGTTAAACTCCCTGTGCCGCTCGTCCCATTAGAAAAGATTCCTGTTCCTGCGCTCCATCTGCCGAAACTCCATAAAGAACTGTTCCGACACTTCCAACTCGTGGGATTTGCCCTGCCCGTCCTTAAAGCTGATAAAATACCTTGTGCCGCTTTCCGTGGATTCCTCCCGAAGCGTGTATGCCTTAACCCTGTATGCCATCCTGTTGTCCTCCTGCAAAAAATGAGTGAGGGGATTTCCATCCCTCACCCAGTAGCCCGCAGGATGGCAGGCTGTTTTAGAAGCTATAAAATTTTCCGCAGCTTCTTCCGCAGATGGTCTAACCTCGCATAGATGGCACCAGTCGTCAAATGCACAAGCGGGGCAATCTCCTTTGTGGAATACCCCTGCATTTTCAGCAGGACGATTTTCAAGGTACGCCCGTCCACCGTGACTAATACTTGATAGAGATTTTCGCTCTCAATCTCTTCCAGTAACTCCGCAACCGTACCCACTTCCGCCTGCCGCTCCCTGCCTGCCATGTCCTCAAGA
>NZ_JBQHUC010000035.1:0-28439 GCF_052065395.1 Bariatricus sp. HCP28S3_F11
TCAGCCGCCCGTTTTCGGGCGGCGAATCCACCATTATCTATGACAGGCAGTTAAGCAATCTGATGACAATTCGTGTGAGCAGTCTGGTGACAGCTCATGAAATCATTAACACCAGATGGATGGTGCGAAATATAATTTTCTGGATGATTATACTTGTAGTAAAAGTAACGAGTGAAGTAGATAGGTGACGGGTATGGTAGTAATAGATAAATTTCTAGAACAGCACAGTCTTACAGAGGAAGAGTATATTAAGCTACTTGAATATTGGAACGATGAAGTAGTATTTGCTAGGCTTAAAGATGAAGCGGTCCAGATTAGAAAAACATATTATGGAAATAAGGTACATACCAGAGGGGTGATAGAATTTACCAATTACTGTAGGAATAACTGCTACTATTGTGGTATTCGGAGAGATAATTGTAATATCATACGGTATCGCCTTACTAAGGAAGAGATTCTTGCATGCTGTCAGAGCGGTTATGCTCTCGGGTATCGCACGTTTGTATTGCAGGGCGGAGAAGATCCGTGGTATAAAGATGCGTATATAGTAGAAATTATTCAAGATATTAAAAAACAATTTCCAGAATGTGCTGTTACTTTATCTATCGGAGAAAAATCATATGAGAGTTATCGAAAATTTCGTCATGCAGGAGCAGATCGATATCTGCTACGGCATGAGACAGCGGATAAAGAATTGTATCATTTACTGCATCCTACATCCATGAGCAATAAGAATAGAAAACAATGCCTATATAATTTGAAAGAACTTGGATATCAGGTAGGAGCTGGTTTTATGGTGGGAATTCCAGGACAGACAATGTCTCACCTTGCAAAAGATTTGGTGTTTTTGCAGGAACTTCATCCCGAAATGGTGGGGATTGGTCCATTTATTCCTCATCATGATACAATATATGATAGCGAAACAGTAGGAAGCTTCCAAATGACATTGTTTCTGTTGGCAGTTATCCGAATTATGTTTCCCAAGATTCTCCTTCCGGCAACTACCGCATTGGGGACGGTGGATCCGCTGGGAAGAGAGAAGGGACTTGCTGTCGGAGCGAATGTAGTGATGCCTAACTTGTCACCGATAGAGAAACGTAAGTTGTATGAATTGTACGATAATAAGATTTGTACTGGTGATGAAGCGGCTGAGTGTAGACAGTGTCTCCAAAAGAGAGTAGAGAGCGTCGGATACCGTTTGGTAGAAGAGCGGGGAGATGCGATTGGATAATAGGTAAAGAGCTTAATTATAGTTTTGTTGATAGAAAGAATAATCGTTGATTAAATAAATAAGATACCAGAGGAGCAATCTTCTGGTATTCTACTTTGTTCCTTTCAAAAAATGTGCAGATTCCGGGCAAGTGATTTCCATTATTTTCTCTATCGTCAGATGTAGAAGATGGCTTTGCTCTGTATCCGCAGCTTTATAATATACTTCTTTTCCATCTCGCCTGCTGACAATCAATCCTTTGTCTTTTAGCTGGCGCAGGTGATGCGATACTGCTGGACTTGTCATATCAACCAGTGCAGAGATATTGATAACACATTCTTCGCAGTGACATAACAACCAGTAAATACGAATTCTGCTGCTATCCCCAAGTAGCTTAAACATATCTGCAACAGTTTGAAAAGTATCTGTTTTATCTAATGTTGTTTTCAACTGAGTTACTTCTTGATTATTATGATGATGGTGAGGCAAAATATCTGCAGACATTACAATGACTCCTTTCGTTTCTTATCTGTGTGCAAGTAGATTCTACCATATTCAAATCAATTAAACAAGTGCTTAAATTTTGAATAGAATAGCCCAAATGGAAATTATATTCGCCCAAATGGAAGGTTTATTATGTTACACTATTGACTTGTATTTGCCAGAATTATATAGTGAAGTAACGTTAGTTAAAAGGTTGTTTAATTGTTCATGCGAACTCCAAAAAGAACTCGTTTAGAATGTCACGATGAACAAAGGATGCATTTGTCAGAAAAATACAACAAAAAAGCAATCATTGAATTAGTGTACTGGGAATATGTTACATTTTAGTTTTTGAAGAAAAGGGAGGGGAATAAGAAAATGAAGAATGGGCTAATGCCACAAGCTATGTGGCGGTGCTTTCAGGGTTCTTTTATGCGAGAAATGTATCGTATGAGCAAAGAGAATCCACGAAAAGTAATGGCAAAGGCCAGGAAATGCTATCAGAATATTTTAGTAGATATACCAGAATTTGAAAAAGGAGATCCTTTTCTTACGAATATTTTGAGTGCAGCAATGCTGGCATCGGTATATCTGGAATTGGAAGAGAAACCAAACCTTGAACAAGTTACCGACTTTTATCATCATGCCATGACCAACAATATGATTATGAAGTGTTTCCTTAAATTGGGTAGCAAGTACACGCCAAAAGCGCAGGCAAAGTTGAAACGACAAGGTGAGGAAAGTGTGAGGCGGTCAGAAAGAAATCCTTATACATGGTGTTTTCGTTACGAAACGGGGAGGAACATTAACTGTTACTCAGCTATTTTTACCCACTGTGGTATATTGTACTTGTTGAAGCTGTTGGATATACCAGAGATTTGCCCGGCAATGTGTACTTATGATTATGATATGGCAGAATTAAGTGGTAGTACATTTATTCGTAAATTCACACTAGCTGGTGGAGAACCATGCTGCGACTGCCATTGGACAAGAAAATCCTAAAAAAGTACTTATTGTAATAAAGAGTTCTCAAGGTAGATTTTCACAATATGAAATTTTGCCTTTCGGTGTGATGTTTGCTTTCTATCGCTATGTTTGCCCTTGGTATTTTGTTAACAGGCTGTTTTTTCATCGAAGTATTTGCAACCTGGGCAATTAGCTTTGGCATCATTTCCCTCGGTGCAATTGCAATCGGCGATTTTCCTGCTGTGGGTGCATTATCTGTTGGTAAATACTTCGCTCTCGGTGACAATGCATGGGCAATGATTGCCATAGGCGATACGGAGGTCGTCGGAAGTGCGTTTCAAAAAATCGGTGAAATTTCTACATAGGATATTACCTATGTAAAACAATCGCTCAATACGATTGTTCCGACTTACCTCTCGTGGGCAAAAGAAAAATGTTATGCCAGGAGCTTGGCATTACCATATCCGAGTTAATGAATGGTAAAGCGGATAGTAGTATTCGAGAGTTTAGCGAAGAACAAATATTAGACATGATTGGGTGGATACAGTAGCTAGAAAACAGGAAATGTACATATTTGGTATACTGTTGATAGTAATGGGAATCGCATTGTTCGCTTTTTCCAGGTTGTTTGGCGGAACAGATTTTCTGTCCAGATTAATGGCAGGGATATCTGTTGGAGAGATGTCTGTTGGAGTATATATCATTGGTCGTTCACTCGCAAAATAATAGATATATTGCTTGCTACGCTAAGTAGCATAATCAGAATTAAGTAAACTGGTCAAAAATTAGAGAGGTTTTTGTGCGATGAAATTACTTGTTTATGGAGCTGGCGTTATCGGGTGTTTATATGCGGCATTGTTCAGTGATGCCGGACACCATGTTTGCATATACGCAAGAGGACAGCGGCTGGAAATTCTAAAGAAAAATGGATTGCTGTACTCTAAGGATAATAGCATTCTGAAAGCGGAATTAACGATCATTGATAAATTGGAAGATGACGATTTATATGACTTTATTTTTTTGCCTGTCAGAGAAAATCAAGTCTATATTGCATTAAGGGAGCTAAAGAATAATTGTAGCCCTAATATTGTTACAATGGTCAACACACTGGAACCATATAGTAATTGGGAAGAAATTTGTGGAAAAGGCAGAATTGTTCCTGCGTTTCCGGGGGCGGGCGGAAGTTTTGATGAAAATGTGCTTCACGCAGCTCTTACTCCGAGGCTTATTCAGAAAACAACTTTTGCTGAGATTTCGGGAGAAAAAACGGAAAGATTGTTGAAATTGGCATCTCTCTTTAAGCAAGCTAATATACCGTATCAGATTGTTCAGGATATGCATGCCTGGCAATTGAGTCACTTGGCAATGGTTGTACCTATTGCGGATGCTTATTATATGGCAGACAACCCAGAAAAGGCGGGGTATGACGGAAAAGTGATGCTCTATACTGCAAAACAAATGCAGCGTAATTTTTCAGCACTTCATAAATTGGGAATAGAATTATCTCCGCCCAAAATGAATTTCTTTCGTCTTGCACCGGTTTCTATATTGAGCATGGGATTGAGTTTCGTGTTCAGAAGCAAATTTGGAAATATGTTCATGTATCAACATTCAATGAAAGCGCCAGATGAGATGAGGCAGCTACATGAACAGTTTTATAGATATATTAAAAGCAGTTTAGCATAAATTAAATATTGCGATAGAATCCATATGTTTTAGTCATGGAAATATTTCGAGGATGGAAATCCATAATAAAATCCCAGAGGATATTCTGGGATTTTATTTAGTTTGGATAGATCATTTTAAGAGTCTTTTTCGTAATTACCATATTATCCTCATAATTTCCCCATAATATTCCCACATTCATTATTTATACTATTTTTACACTTCACGAATGCTTACAGGAGGGATTGAAATGGAGGATAAGGAGAGAAATCCAGACATTCAGGAGAACAGCAATAATCAAGAGATAAAAAAAAGTAATTTGGATGAAAATAATGAGGAATCGGTAGTTTCTGATTTATTACATGTTCTTGGAATCAAGAAAAAATCTAAAGAACAAGGGAAAGAACAGGCAGAGAAAATATATGACGATATTACAAATAGAAATGAAGAAAAAAACTTTCAGAGAAATCAGGAGGATACGCCGCTTCAGATAGAAAATATTAATCTTGAAGAGATAGAGCAGGTACTATCTGATTCATTAGATGATTTTGAATTAAATAAAACGCCAACCAAACGCAATACAAGGTGGAAGATTATAGGAATAGCAGTGACTATATTTTGGGTCGTTGGTGGACTTGTGTGGAAGTTCCTTCCGGATTTAGTTGAGTCTCGACCTCCAAAACCTGACGTGGTGGGTTCATATAACGGTAACAATATAACTATTGATCAGTTGAATCAATTTATTGAAGTTGAATCAGCAAAAGAACAGGAACATATTTTTTGCCCAACTCATGGATATGATCATTCAAAATGCGATTCCACAGAGGAATGCGAAGTTCATCCTATTGATTCACTTAACGGTTATCAGCAAATGGTTACCAAGCTGGCAGTAGAGAAGATTGTCAATGACTGGGCGGAGAAAAAAGGAATTACAAACCGTGAAGAAGTGCAGCATGGGATGGAGGATTTGCTGAATGACGCTACGGTAGAGCAATATATGGCAGATTTGCATGAAGATAATATTGTTCCGGAATCTATTCCAAAGCTAGAAGTGCAAGAATATTACAATAAAAACCAGAAGGATTTTGATGGCAAGACATTTGAAGAGGTGGAGGATGAAATTCGCCAGACATTGTCGAATCAAAAAGATGAGAGTTTTATAAGTGATTATATTGAAGAGTTGAAAAAAACAGCAGGTCTGCAAGTCAACTTTGAAGTGCTACAAATAGACTCTCCGACGGATGAAGAGATAAAAAACTATTATAATGTTAACCTGGAACAATATCGGACGGAAGAAAAGGCTGAATACAGTGAGTTTAAAATAGCTAAGGAAAAAGCTGACATAGCGAATAAAGCGATACGTAGGATTAAAGGAGGTGAAAGTTTTCAAGATGTGGCGACAGCTTTTTCACAATCAGGGAAAGTGACAAAGGGAACTCTGACAAAAGGGACAGATGACGGTAGTACAAAAGCTGTTATCTGGGAAATGAAGGAAGGGGAAGTCAGCGATCCTATTGTGAATACAGATGGAACGGTAAGTATTCTGAAGCTGGATAAAAAGCAGGCAACCGGGACCAAACCTATTTCAGAGGTTTCGGATAAAATCAAAGGAACCCTTATGCTGGAAAAAATGGATAAAGAATATACAGAAAGAAAAAATGATATGCTCTTTTCTGTTCATAGCAGACGATACACTTTAGGTGAATTCTATACGGAATTCAAAGAACTCTCGGAAGTTTATAGACAGAAACTTTTGACTTATGAATCAAGAAAAAAACTTGTAGAGCAAATCATTGCAAAAGAACTCTTACTTGAAAAAAGTGAGGACGGTGCTTCTTCGGACGGCAGTAAAACACATGATTTTGAAGAACTGAAAATACAGTATCTTTACCAAGTCATGCATCAGGAGGAAGTGGATGCAAACTTGAAAGAGCCTACGGAAGAAGAAATTGCAAAATATTATGAGGAAAATAAAGAACTCTTAACAACGCCTGCTACTGTGGAATTGAGCATGATCTGGATTGATCAGGGAACAAATGGGGAGAAAAAAGAGCAGGCTTTGACAAAGGCAAATGAAGCGCTTGCTTCCGTACGTGATGGAGAGGATTTTGCGGAGGTGGCAAAAAAGTATTCGGAGGATTCTTCTGCATCTTCCGGTGGGGAGCTTTCTGGTACCTTCGATAAAGGTCATATGGTGCAGGAAATATCAGATGTTGTTTTTTCTCTGAAAAAGGGGGAATTTAGCGAAGTGCTGGATTACAATAAAGGATATTACATTTTTTATGTAAGAAATCGCATGGAGGAGAACCTTGCATCTTTGGAGGAATTGTCGGAAGGAATAAAGAGTCATTTACAAGAGCAGGAACATGATCGGCAGATACAGGACATGGAAGAGAAAATGCTGGAAGAGGCGGAGTTTAAAATATATAACAGAACATTAAAGAAACTTCTAAAAGAAGAAAAAAATAACACATAGACACATTTGAAAGGAGAGAAAAATGGGCAGAAAGGAAAAAACGATATTCATAACGCTTATTGCAAATATCATTTTGATTGTACTGCGGTTTTTCCTAGCAAAAATATCGGGGAGCATAGGACTGGAGGCAAACGCATGGCATTCATTTACGGATGTTTTCGTGACAAGTGTAGTATTTGCCGGACTGATGGCAGCGAGACATGGCACAGAAAAACTACGGTTGGCATCTAAAAAGTTGGAACATTTACTCGCAATTTTTGTATCAGTATTTATATTTATTATGGGAATAGAAATCTTGTCTGATGCATTAAGCGGGGAACAGACAGAGCTTAAATATGTGCCATTTGTAGCGGCTGCAGCTTTTGTCGGAGTAGCAATTAATTATTTCATGGCAAGGTACAAAATTTATGTAGGAGAGCAAACAGGGTCGTCAAGCCTTATAGCGGATGGTTACCATTCAAAAATGGATATGTACTGCTCTATAGCTGTGTTAGTGGGAATCGTAGGTTCCTTGTTTGGAATGCCGGATCTGGATAAGATCTCTGCGGTTGTTGCAATGGTATTACTGATGATATCAGGCTATGAAATATTTACATCTAATTTGTCTATGCTGCTACATCCAGAAATGGAACAGAGGACGGATGTACATATGGGACATGTGCATGGTTTTCATGGAAATAAGAAGATGATTGCCGGTATAGCTGGTGTGCTGACCGCTGCCTATCTTTTGTCCGGAATCTATTTTGTGGGTTTAGATGAAACCGGAGTTGTTCGCAGGTTTGGAGCTGTTGTGAACGAAAAAGTAACGCCTGGGATTCATTATCGACTGCCAGCTCCGTTTGAAGAGGTTAGTATTATAAAGTCAGATAATGTTCAGAAGATTGAGGTAGGGGTACAGGAACTTCTGACTGGAGATACAAACTTGGTTAATGTCAACCTAGTGGTAAATTATCGGATTAATGACACATCGGATTATGTGTTGAATGTATCTGATGCCGAGTTGCTGATTCAGTCAGGAGCAACCACAAGCATACGTAAAATAGTAGGAAAGAGTACAATTGATTATATTCTTACAGAAGGAAAAACAGATATTGAAAAAAGTGCAAAAGGGCTTTTGGAAGCTGTGATGGAAAAGAATGGTACAGGTATAGAAATTGTCAATGTACAGCTTGTACAGGCAGATCCGCCGGAAAGTGTAATGGCAAGTTTTCAGGATTTAGCAACAGCACGGCAAGATAAGAGTATATACATCAATGATGCATTGGCTTATAAAAACACGATTATTCCACAGGCCAATGCAGACGCTTATAAACTGGTAGCTGATGCAGAGAGTTATAAACAGAATAAAATCAGTACAGCGGAAGGAGATGCGTCCCTGTTCACTGCAAGACAGCAGGAATATGCGAAGTCAAAGGGGGTTACTGAGTTCCGGATGTATATGGAAGCGATGGATAAGGTCTTGCCAAATGTACAAAAGGTGCTATTAGGAGTAGGTGTTAATGTTGATAACGCAGAACTATGGATTGCAAACCAGAAGAATGCATCAACACAATCGGAGGAATAGATGTGAAAAAACGGTGGAGGTAATCGAGATGATAAAAATAAAGAAAAGAATATCTAAACATATGATAGTTGGAGGTCTGTTGACAATAGTAATTTTTGTAGCGGCTCTTGTAGTTTACAAGGTGGATGTTACTCAATATGCGGTAGTGACACAGTTTGGAAATCCGGTAAGAGTGGATGAAAATCCAGGCTTGAAAGTGAAACTTCCGGATCCTATCCAGTCAGTTCAGTATCTTGATAAGAGGGTACAGGTATATCAGACTTCTTCTATAGAACTACTAACACTGGATAAGAAAAGTGTGGCATTGGATTATTATGGAACATGGAAGATAGTAGACCCGATAGCATTCTTGAAAACGGTGAAAAATCAAGTGGGTGCAGAATCACGGCTTATGGATGTATTTTCTTCAAGTCTAGGAGTGCAAATGGGAAAATATAATCTGGAACAGCTTGTTAATACAGATGAACAGAAATTGGAACTAGATAAAATGACAGAAGAAGTAGTGGTATATGCGAAAGATCAGGCGGCAGATTATGGAATAGAAGTTGTGGACGCACAGATTCGTGTATTGAATTTTCCAGAAGCAAATAAGCAAAGTGTCTACGACAGAATGAGTGCAGAGCGGGAACAGATGGCACAAAAATATCGTGCAGAAGGAAGTGAACAAGCGTCAAATATACGTTCTGATGCAGAAAAAGAGCAACAGCTTATTTTAGCTGAAGCTTATAAAAAAGAGCAACAAATCAAGGGAGAGGGTGATGCGGAAGCTATTAGAATTTATGGAGAGGCATTCCAGAAAGATCCTGATTTTTATGAATTTATCCGTACCTTGGAGACTTACGAAAAAACGATAGATGGAAATACTACTTTGATATTACCGTCCACGGCGGAAATCTTGAAGTATCTAGGTGGTAGTTCAAAATAAGGCGAGGAGGACAGGCTATGTGGAAACGAAAAAAAAGAGTTTCCCCAGATAAAAAAGGCGAAAGCTTCTTAGAAAAAGGGAAGAAACTAGCTGGAAAAATAAATGGAAAAGAAGGCCGAACTGTGAGAAAAATTACAGTTATAATAAAGAAGATATTCCGAGGAACCGGTGGGAATACTATAAATGATTTGAAAAATGCATTTGGTCATATTAATCCTAGAAAAGCGATTCTGGCTGTTGGAGGTGCGGTAGTTGTTATATATTTGCTAACAGGAATATATATTGTTAGTCCTGGAGAACAAGCTGTCATTCGACGATTTGGAGTGGTGCAGGTACAGCCGGTGGAGGAAGGATTACACTATAGATTACCATTCCCGATTGACCAGGTGCAAAAGGTAAATGTATCAGAAGTAAGACGAGCTGATGTAGGGATGTCGCTACCGGAACATGTACATCAGCCAGAGGAAGAACCGCAGGCGATTCAGTTGTTAACAGGTGATGAGAATATCATTACGACACAGGCAGTTGTTCATTATAAAGTAGTGGATGCAGCCAAATTTTTGTATAACATCAATGGGAGCAGTGAGCAATTGGTACGTTACAGTGTTGAATCTGCTCTTGTACGAATGATGGCAAACACTGCCGTGGATGATGTACTAAGTTCGGAAAAGGTTGTAGCACAGAACAATATTTTGCAAATTGCACAGAATATTTTAGATAAATATGATTCAGGTATGCAAATTACGGCTTTTAATATTAAGTCAATTGTTCCACCGGGTGAAGTATCAGATGCCTTCTTGGATGTTACAACTGCAAAAGAGGAGAAAGAAACAGCTATTAACGAAGCAAATGGTTATTCTAACAGCTTGATTCCACAAGCGCGTGCTGATGCAGAGAAAAAAATTTCTGCGGCGGAGGCTTATAAGGAAGAACAGATTTCGCGCGCAACAGGTGATACTGAAAAATTCCTGAGTATGCTAAAAGAATACCAGAATAATTCTGCAATTTATACGGAGGATACGACAAAATACAGATTGCTTCTGGAGACATTGGATAAGATTCTTCCAACAGTAAAGATGTATATTGTTGATTCATCAGGTGGTAATGTGGATGTGAAACTGTTTGACCCGAGTCTTCAAAGTGGTATGAATATTACAGATAGCTCTGGGGTGCAAGCACAGGATTCGGGAAATTAACATATAAGCAATTCCATCGGCATGCATAAAATAATATGTCTGATGTTTATATAAAGGGGCAATAGATGGGAAAGAAGGGGTTTGAGTAGATAGAGATTATGCAACCACATGTTTTCAATCCCATCTGCCCTATGAGATTTCATTATTGTGAAATAGTTTTAAACTAATACATACAGAATAACCTTGGGTAAATTATCAAATTGATAGAGAGGAGGATAGTAAGGAAGATCTAGTACTGCCATTGGGAATTATTCCATGACAGTACAGACCATCATTATGCTGTTATATAAAGAGATTGTAATTTTGGTGATAATAGTGTTTGCTATAGTCATGATTCTTATTGGGTTTGCTGTTATCATGACGAGGTATCACATACTTAAAGGGAGTTTGGAAACAGACGATAAAGAATACATGATGAAGATTACAGTTCCAGAAGAACGGATGGATAAAATAAATTTTGATGTAGTTATAAAACAATTTACCATATCGAAGGAATTGATCATGATAAGGACATCTGAAAAAAATAAAAGCTGTGAATATTATTATCATGTATTGATTAAGTCAAAAGCTGAAAAACAGGCTTTACTGACAAATATATATAAAATGAGTGGAGTATTGGAAGTAAGATATAATAGAGACCATAAAGATAATTAGCTACTGTCTGATTATCCTTATGGTCTGCTTTTTATTAAGAAATATATATTTTAGTGAATGTTGGAATGAATTCTTCGATATTCCAACGGAAGCATTTGGTATACTTCATGAAAAGCTGTAGAAAAGCGGCTCTGGCTTGTATAACCGACTGCTTTAGCAATCTGTGAGATGCTGTTATTGGTTTCGGTAAGCAGTATAGCAGCTTTTTCTAGTCGGTGCTCTCTCATGTGTGCAGCAAGAGAATCTCCATATACTGCTTTAAATACAGATTTCAAAGTTGTAGGGTTCATTAGATACTGTTTTGATAACTCTTCAATTGTTATCCGGTGGTTTATGTTCTGTAAAAGGTAATCATGGATTTGGCGGATAATTTCCACCTGTTCCGACTGGTATTTCCCTGGTTCTTTTCCGGAAGTGATTTTAAATTCACTAAGATAGAGAAGTAGCTCGAGGGATTTCAATATGAAATATTGTTTCCTGAGATTTTCGGATAAATTATAAAATCCAGAAAAGATTGCTTCTGTTTTTTCATTGCCTGTAAGTAAGGAGAAATTTCCACGAGAGCAAAATTTTTCCGAAAGCATCTGCCCTGTTATTTTTGTCCCTCTTAAGAGTTCTGGGGGTGCCTGATCAAATTGTGAAAGATCAATGCAGACAGTAAGTCCTTCATAATGACCGCTGGGCAGAGTCATGACGGAACCGGCGCATAGTTGCCTTGTGTGAAGTGAGAAATCACCAGGACCAAGGTAGATGGAACGACCGTTTTTCATATTCCAGCCGATTCGTCCATAGCGACAATAGTTAATTTCCAAAAGTTCCTTTTCTGGTTTGTGGTTACAGGAAATCTGTTCTGCTAAATAATCTTGAAAAATAATAGTAATTCCAGTCAATAATTTCCATGAAATTTTTTTGCCCTTACCATTTGGAAGCGTATCAAGGTGTTCAGAACAGACAGGAGTATCTATGCAGGGATATGTCTGTTCAAAAAGGATTCCGTCCGGGATATTTATGAGTTCATTCTTGATTTGTGTAATATATTCGTTATACAAAAGGCACCTCGTCTTTCTGATAATTAATAGTCAGATTATCAATATCTACTGTTTAAAAATATCCTTTTTAGAAATGTTTTTATCCATTTTGGAAGGGACTGTCTGCAACCTGTTGACTTCCATTTGTGCAGTAATTATACTACAAACATAACAATTAAACAAGTGCTTAATGGTTAAATCTAAAAAGTGAAAAGGAGAATTTGTAATGAAGAAAACCTATAAGATTGAAGTTGATTGTGCCAACTGTGCTAATTTAATGGAAGATGCAGCAAGAAAAACAGCTGGTGTTGCTTCTGCTACAGTTAATTTTATGACTCAGAAGATGATTGTAGAGTTTGAAGAAGGCAAGGATGCAAAGCAGGTAATGAAAGAAGTTTTAAAAGCCTGTAGGAAAGTAGAACCTGACTGTGAAATTGAGATTTAGTTAGAAGCAGTATTTTATGGCGCTCCGGATGCAGAAAGCGGAAGGGGCGCTGATTTGAAGTATATAATTCAACAAATAAGCAAATATTAAATTGAAAGGAGGCTTCGTTATGACAAAGAAGCAGAAAAAAATGCTGGTTCGGATTCTTATTTCGGCGGTCATGGTGGTAGGTTTAAAACTCCTGCCGTTTAATGGATTTATAAATATAGTACTTTATATGGCGACATATTTGGTGATTGGCTATGATATATTACGGAAGGCCGGAAAGGGAATTGTGAACGGTCAGGTGTTTGATGAAAATTTTTTGATGGCTGTGGCGACAGTCGGTGCTATTGCACTTGCTACTTATGAAAAGAGTGGTGATTATAGTGAAGCAATTGCTGTTATGCTGTTCTATCAAGTAGGAGAATTGTTCCAAAGTTACGCTGTGGGTAAAAGCCGCAGAAACATTACTGCCCTCATGGACATCAGACCAGATTATGCAAATATTGAACGTGATGGGAAGTTGAAAAAGGTTGATCCAGATGAGGTTGGTATTGGAAACGTGATCGTGGTACAGCCGGGTGAAAAAGTTCCTATTGATGGAGTTATCATAGAAGGAACTTCAGCTTTGAACACCAGCGCACTTACCGGAGAAAGCATGCCAAGAGAGGCCGGTGAGGGAGACGAGGTAATCAGTGGATGTATCAATATGACAGGGGTACTGAAAATCCAGACTACAAAAGAATTTGGAGAATCAACAGTTTCTAAAATCTTGCAGCTAGTGGAGGATTCTAGCTCTCGTAAGTCACATTCGGAGAATTTTATTTCTAAATTTGCAAAAATTTATACACCAGCAGTATGTATTGCTGCACTGTTGCTGGCAGTTTTACCACCTGTTTTTAATTTAATTACAGGAAATGCGGCAAACTGGGCAAACTGGATTTATAGTGCGCTTACATTTCTTGTAATTAGCTGTCCGTGTGCATTAGTAGTTAGTGTGCCACTCAGTTTTTTCGCTGGAATAGGTGGAGCCAGCAAAGAAGGTGTTCTGATTAAAGGCTCAAATTATATGGAAACATTATCCCAGACGAAAGTTGTAGTTTTTGACAAGACAGGGACACTGACTCAAGGAGTATTTGAGGTGAGCGGTATTCATCACAATGAGATGGAGCAGGAGAAACTTTTAGAATACGCAGCTTTGACAGAATGTTCTTCCTCCCATCCGATTAGCAAGAGCCTTCAGCGGGCCTATGGAAAAGAAATTAACCGTAGTCGTGTGACAGATATTGAAGAAATCAGCGGACATGGATTGATCGCAAAAGTAGACGGCATTGAAGTGGCGGTCGGTAATCCTAAGTTGATGAAAAGGCTGAATATTCCGTATGTGGACTGCCATTCAGTTGGAACTATCATTCATGTAGCAATTGATGGGGCATATGCTGGTCATATTGTAATCTCTGATATTGAAAAGCCAAATTCTAAAAAGGCAATTGCGGAATTGAAAAAAGCTGGAGTTGAAAAGACTGTTATGCTTACAGGAGACGCAAAGAGGGTTGCTGAAAAAGTTGCTTCTGACCTTGGCATAGATGAAGTCCACAGTGAATTACTGCCTAGCGATAAGGTTACTCAAGTGGAACGATTGTTAGAACAGAAAGGGAAAAAAGCGAAGCTAGCTTTTGTAGGCGATGGCATCAATGACGCTCCGGTGCTTGGACGTGCCGACATAGGAATTGCTATGGGAGCAATGGGATCCGATGCGGCTATAGAAGCAGCAGATGTGGTATTAATGGATGATGATCCAATGAAGATTGCTAAAGGGATTAAAATTTCTAGAAAGTGCATCTCTATAGTTTATCAGAATATTGTATTTGCTTTAGTTGTAAAATTTGTTTGCCTTGGTTTGGGTGTGGTTGGTATTGCAAATATGTGGATGGCAATTTTTGCTGATGTAGGGGTGACAGTAATCGCAGTATTGAATGCAATACGTGCTTTGAGAGTACACAATCTATGATAATTAACGATTAATGTTTGACTTGTAATAAACTTAAATATATAGGCGCAGACACCAAAAGACTGCGCCTTTTTTAGGAGAATAAATATACAAATGAAAAATGTATACGATACGGTTCAGGTTGATTATAGTCAATTGGCTGAATTTTTTAAGGTGTTGGGTGAACCTACAAGGCTTCAGTTACTTTTTTTGCTGTCTGACAGAGAAATTTGTGTCAGTGAGTTGACAGGTTATCTCAATGCATCACAGTCTACGGTATCCCATCAGTTAAATATATTAAAAGCTCATAAACTCATAAGAAGACGCAGAGAGGGCAAGCAGATATATTATTCTGTATCTGATTGCCATGTGAGTTTGGTTACCAAGTTAGGAATAGAAATTGTTACAGCCCGGAAATAGTGAAAGTTTATTAGCTTAATCTCCACATAATCCCCACATCATTCTGATATAGTAAAACGAACAAGATTAATTAGGTTACATGTGAAAATATTCCTATATGAGAGGTGAGATTATTTTATGGAAAGGCGAATATTTATGATTCAGGGACTGAACAATAAAGATTCTGCAGATAGGATATGTGAGGAACTAAAGAAGATTGTAGGAATAAATAAAATAGAAATTTATTTTGAGACGGGGCAAATGATTCTTGAAGCAGATTACGTATCTATGCCGAGGATTATAAATGCGATTATTACCATCACATCTATATTGGACTATAGAGTTACGATTATAGAGGTAGATTGAAGCGAGGACAGGATATGGAACTAATGGAAAGTACAAAAAAAAGGACGGTATTGATTGTAGATGATGAGATCAAGATTACGGAAGTGTTGGAAGCATATTTAAAAAATGCAGGATATCAAACAAAGTCAGTACATAGTGGACAGAAAGCAATAGAGGCGGCAGAGGAACTGAAGCCGGATTTGATTATTTTGGATTTGATGCTACCGGATATTATGGGAGAAGATGTCTGCCAGATGATTCATCAGAAGCAGGATATACCTATCATTATGTTGACTGCAAAAATAGAAGAAAATAATATGGTCAGGGGTCTGCAGATTGGTGCGGATGATTATATTGTTAAGCCTTTTAGTCCAAGGAATGTATTGGCCAGAGTAGAGACGGTGTTAAGGCGCACTCAGAAAAGGATGGAGGAAAATAAGCAGGATGTTGTAATCATAGGAAATCATTATATTACAGTGGATTTTACATATCGGAAGGTAGAAAAGCAGGGGGAGGAAATCCATCTTACACCGACAGAATATAAAATTTTTGAACTATTGGTTAGGTCACCAAACCGTGTATTTAGCAGGGAACAGATTATATCTTATGCATTGGAGGATGAATTTGCGGGATATGATCGGAGTATTGATACTTACATAAAAAGTATACGACAGAAAGTGGAACCAGATGGAAAGATGCCTAGATATTTTGTGACAGTGTACGGTGTTGGATATAAATTTGTGTTATAAGAGGTGAATATGAAAACCATTAAGAGTAAATTGATTTTGACATATTCTTTGATTTCTATTGCCGTCATCTGTTCCATTGCTGTTGCGTTTATATTTAATATGGAGAGAGAATTTGAAAATTATGCTAAACGACAGCAGGAACAGAGAATATCCAATATCGTGAATGAATTACAGGACTTATATGATGCGGAAACTGGAAGTTTTAGTCAGGAACAGGTAGAAGTTATAGGAAATGCTGCAATGCAAAATGGGGTTTTTATCCATTTGGAAACAAAAGGTGGAGAAATGGATTGGGATATTCAAACACACAAGAGTGAAGAATGTCAACTTGTTTTAGAACATGCTGAGAGTAATATGCGTAGCAGATATTTTAATTTTCAGGGTAAATATCAGGAAGAAATATATACTCTGTCTTATGAAAATAAAAGCGTTGGAAAACTTACGGTTGGCTATTATGGACCGTATTCTTTTTCTGATGAGGAACTGCGTTTGATGAATAATCTCAACATCTGTTTTGTAGTTATTGGTGGGGTGTTTGTTGTAATAGCTATTATAATGGGAGGAATCATGGCACGAAAAATAGCGGAACCAATTTCAGATGCTGTCCGGGTGGCGGAAAAAATAGCGAATGGTGAATATGGAGTAAAGTCTTTGGTAACAAGCCGTACTGCAGAGACTCAACAGCTGATTACTGCAATTAATGAAATGTCGCAAACATTGAAAAAAGAGGAAGAACAAAAGCAGCAGATTACTGCGGATGTAGCTCATGAGCTTAGGACACCCTTAACCAACATACAGAGTCATTTGGAAGCGATGATTGATGGTATATGGGAGCCAACAGGAGAACGTTTGGAAAGCTGTAGAGAAGAGATTCTCAGACTGTCAGGGATTGTGAAGCAACTCCAGGAACTGTATTTGTTGGAGAATCGGAAGGGAATACTTAGATACGAGGATTTTGATTTTTATGATATGTGTAAGCAGTTATACTACAATTTTGATGTTCAATTGGATAAGAAAAATCTGACATTTAACTTGTGTATAAAGCATGGCGATATAATTTGGGGAGACAGGGCGCGTATTATGCAATGTATGGTTAATCTAATTGGTAACGCAATAAGGTATGCCGAACCCCAAACAGCCATTTGGATAAGGTATTTAGAAATGGATTATATGATTGAAATCCAAGTAGAAAATATAGGAAATCCAATTCCCAAAGAATGTCTGCCACATCTGTTTGAGCGCTTTTATAGAGTAGATAAATCGAGAAATTCAAAAACTGGAGGAATGGGGATTGGATTGTCAATAACAAAAGCAATTGTTGAACGACACGGTGGGAAAATTTGGGCAGAAAACAGAGACATAAGAACCTTATTTTTTATTACTTTGCCCAAAAGAATAGAAAAAGAGGCGAAGTTATGAAATGAAATGTAGAAAATTAAAGTTAATATATTTTTTACTGAGTAGTATTTTATGTATGATGCTTCTTGGAATTGTACTGGCTATTTATGAAAAAAAGGTGGATGAAGAAACAATGGGATGCGGAATATCCATATATGGAATGGATATTTCGAAATGTACCCTGGAACAGGCAGTAAAAGAGATTGAAGAGACATTTCGAAATAAAGAAGTTGTTTTCCAGGAAAATGGGAAAAACATATTTGAGACGACAGTGGGAAATATGGGATATGCACTGGAGCCGTCTTTATTGAAGAAAGAACTTTTGAAAATAAAAAAACAAAGAGACCAAAAGCGTGGCCTGATTGAAAAAAGAAAGAATTATTCGATAGAGTATGAAATTAAAATGGAAAATAAGTTGGAAGATGTTTTGAATATCGAGGATTTCAATTTAGGAGAACGAATAGAATCATCAGATGCTTATATCGTTTACGACAAACAGAAAGAAGCATTTATTTTAGTGGATGAAATACAAGGTAATCAGATTGACAAAAAGAAGTTGGTTGAACAAGTGTATAATGCTTTAGCAGAAGACTTTGAAGAACAGCTGATCTCTAGTCGTTTAGAAATAAAAATAAATCGTCAGGTATATCAGACAGCTGTATCATCAGAAGAAAGTGATCTAAATAGAAAATTAGAAGAATTAAACAGACAGCTTTTGCAATACCGGACAACAACGGTTTCTTATATATTTGGCGATACTGTCGAAGTTTTGGACAATGAAAAAATATGTTCATGGTTAATTGTCAGTGGGGACAGTATAAGTGTTAAGGAAGAAGACGTAGTAGCTTTTGTTAAAGAATTGTCTTCAAAATATAACACAATGTACGTGCCTCGTTCTTTTAAGACTTCTTTTGGAGAAAAAGTAATTATCAGTGGAAATGAATATGGTTACTGGATTGACAAAGATGCGGAATTGCAGAAGTTGTTAGAAGATATAAAGAGTGGTAGTGATGTAAAACGAGAACCGGTTTACAGTAAACAGGGGTTGAGGAGGAACGGAAGTGATGATCTTCAGGGAAGTTACATAGAAGTAAGTTTAGATAAACAATATTTATGGCTTTATAAAAATGGAAAGCTTGTTACAGAAACAGATATTATCAGCGGACTTCCTAGTGAGGGATTACAGACGTATCGTGGGTCATGGCCAATTGCATATAAAGCAAGGCCATTTACACTGAGCAGTGATATTTATGGATATGAGGTAGAAGTGGAATATTGGATGCCGTTTGTGTATGGACAGGGACTCCATGATGCGGACTGGCAGGATGCATTTGGTGGCGAGTTATATAAGACAAAGGGAAGTCATGGTTGCATCAATCTTCCTAAAGAACAGGCAAAAATTATTTATGATACGATTGAAGCAGGTTATCCGATTATTATTTATTGATGAATAGATACAATAACTTTTTTAAATTTTTGTTGAAATAGAACCTTAGGGATATCACATGATTTGAAGTGAAATAGTGGGTGGTGGTGTTGAAAGAAATGATAGAGATTGTAATGAGGAAGATTGGAAAGTCGGGGAATATTACAGAGACTGTTCTGGTTTCATTGCCAAATGCAGAATCCGCTACAATGACTCATGATCCCAATATACTTACTTTCTCTCAGTTGGAAATTCATCTTCAGAAACAGATGATTTTCCAAAATGGTAGATTTATTTCTCTTTCTCATTTAGAGTTTCAGACCCTTTCTTATCTGGCATTACATCCTGGATGGGTGATTTCAAAAGAACAGATTTATGAAGCTGTCTGGAAAGAAGATCAGGAATATTGCGGAAGTGCTGTGGCAAATGTGATCAGCCAGATTCGAAGAAAAATTGGAAACGGTTATATAGAGACAGTGATAAACAGTGGATACAAATTTGTTGGGTAAATTGAAATCTAAATCCTAGAGTCAGGGATATTATTTTGCTTAGAGGTTGCGTTTTCCTTTCCTATTACATACAGAATAGTTAAGCATATTTCAAAAAGTACACAATTTGGAATATGGAAAAAGAGACGTGAATTTTGTACCGAAATGTATGGATAATTCCTTTTGGAATATTCCAGAAGAAATGCCTACATTTTGGAACATTTGCAGAAGGGAGAGTGCAAAATGGCTGTATATGGTTATCACAGGACCAGCACTAGGGACCAGCATCTTGACAGAGGAATTCAGGAGATACGGCAATTCTGTAAGGAACACGAAATGGAGCTGAAAAATATCTTTACGGATCAGCAGACAGGAAAGAATTTCAACAGACCAAGATACACTGTGCTGGTAGAAGATGTTCTGCGGTCAGGAGATATTTTGATTATTACGGAATTGGACCGGTTGGGCAGGAATAAGAAGGATACCATGGAGCAGATTCGACAACTGCAGGAAATGGGCGTGCGGCTAATGGTTCTGGAGTTGCCGACTACATTGATGGATATGTCAAAAATGGATAACACCATGGCTTGTCTTATGATGGAAACCATCAATAATATGATGCTGGAACTTTATGCTTCTATGGCACAGGCAGAAATTGAGAAAAAAGAAAAGCGCTAGAGAGAAGGCATAGAAATGAAGAAGCTCCGAGGAGAATGGGATGATTATGGAAGACCTGCAGCAATCGGAGAAGATAAGTTTGATGCAGCATTTTCAAAAGTAATTGCCGGAGAGATTACACCGACAGAGCTTCGGAAAGAATTAGGATTATCCCACACGACGTTTTATCGCTATCGAAAAAAATATTTAGAAAAACATCCTGAGATTTTGCAATCATCAGATTAACGTCACTATTACTAAGTATAAAAGATAATTTTTCAGGAGGAATAATAGAATGAGCGAGAAACGAGAAGGTAATCTTTTTTATGACAAGGAAAGTGGACGTTATGATATCCGATTTGGAATGGAATCATATTATGGCGGTCTGCATTGTGGAGAATGTTTTGAAGTAAAAATTAATGATGTCTGGGTGCCGGTCCGGATTGAAATGGATGAAGACTGGTATCTGGTGGGACTGCCGCTGAAAAGGCTTGATGGATTAACCGTCCGGATGTGAAAGGAGTTTCAGATGGCAGCCGTGCAGAAAAGGAAGTATGAAAAACCAATGATAAAGTTTGTGACAGATATGAATATTATATTGGAATGTCTATATGAGGTGTACGGACAGGAGGAACATCATGTACTTGAAGGGAAGGATATTCAAAAAACGATGATTTTTCCATTTCTGAAGATGTTAGAGAATCAGTGCAATGGAATTACTGTAAGAGTGATACATAAACAATTATGGGAAATCTATATAGCGGATCAATCAAAGGAACAGTTTATCAGTAATGCAGAGTCTCTTTTGAAACCGTTGAAACGAGCGGAGGAAAATGTGAATGTACTACAATAATTACAGAAAATCATGTGGAAACAGGCTGTTGAATAAGAGAATACCGCTATCGGATCAAGAGATCAAAGAACAATATATGGTGGCTTTACAAAAATTGTATGAGCAACATGATTTGGGAAGCATCTTATTTCTGCGGATTGCTGCAGAAACCGGATTAAGAATGCGTGATATTTATGATCTGAAACCCTCCGAGATAGTTGTTAGAAAGATTCATAAAAAATCATTGAAGACTGGTAAATACGAAAACTATCCGTTGATTTCTGAAGAAACAGAAAAGATTGCAGAACAATTAGTGGGGCTTCAAGGCAGATTTTTTAGCAGGGATTATCAGTATTATATAACTGGGATTAAAAGACAGTTCAGTGATCCTAATATGAAATTACTTTACATTGTACAATACAAAAGAAATAAGAATAGGGTTGAATGTTGTGCATGAATCCCAAATGAAAAAGAAATGGATATTTCCATCAGATAGTAGTATGATAAAGATAGTAAAGATTTTCCGTGGAGAAAGGGTGATGGTTATGGCATTGGCACAGGCTACAAAATCTCAAGAAGCAACTTATACAATTGATCATGCAATGGATGTTCTGCTGGCAAAGCTGGACGAGGCGATTGACGATATGGAAAATGGCAGAGTGCAGACCATCGAGGAAGCCTGGGAGGAAATCGACGCAGTATAAGGAACGCAAATGGAAAATAAGAAATACCGTGTTGTAATTGCTGAAAGCGGTAAGCGTGATGTGAAAGAGAAAAAGAAATATATTCTCCAGCATTTCAAATATCGTGAATATGCAGAAAGCTTTTCGCAAAAGATAAAAGCAGCAGCAATGCAATTAAAAGTATTTCCGACAGGATATGAAACGACAGGGTTTCAGTATCGAGGTTACAATATCTATATGAAGCCACAAAGTAATCATTTGCTGTTTTATACTATTGATGAAAGAACTGCAACGGTTACAATTCTTCGTGTGCTTCAGGATGGTATGGATTGGGAATACATAATAAAACGCTGGATAAAGAGAAATTCATAGAGGATAAGGCAGCATTTTGTGCTGTCTTTTTCTATCAGTGATCTTGCGAAACGAGGAGAGATTGGAATGTGTGGACGATATTATGTGGATGATGATACAGCCAGAGAAATAGAAAAAGTGGTCCGGGAGGTGGATGAGAAACTGAGAAGAGAGCGCAGGGGTGATATTTATCCCTCTCAGTCTGCAACTGTGATCACCGGAAGGAAACCACATCTTCTGGCAGAAGAAATGTTATGGGGCTTTCCGCAATATCAGAAAAAAGGGCTGCTGATTAATGCAAGAGCAGAAACAGCTCTGGAAAGAAAGTCGTTCCGGGATAGTGTGATGCACAGACGCTGTATCATTCCGGCAAAGCAGTTTTATGAATGGGATCCGGATAAGAATAAAGTTACTTTCCTGAGAGAAAATCAGCCGGTCTTATTCATGGCGGGTTTTTACAATCGCTTTCAGGATGAAGACCATTTCATTATCTTAACTACCCAGGCAAATGAATCGGTCAGTCCTGTGCATCATCGGATGCCGTTGATTCTGGAAAGATCCGAATTGGAAGATTGGGTATATGAAGACACGTTTTTGGAATATGCACTGCATAAAAAGCCGCCACAGTTGGCACGAAGGCAGGACTATGAACAACAGAGTTTATTTTTAATGTAAAAGGAGCCGTCTGAATTTAATCAGGCGGCTCGGTGTTATTTTATGGCATTTTTGGTTAAGCACACAGGAGTTCCTTACGATCCCGAGAATAAAAGTATGCATGATCTGAAAGAATTTCTTCTGGGATGACCATTGTTTCATTGACTTCCCGAATGATTTCGTTTAATTCCATGCAGTCAGTATCAGAAGCTTTTAATAACAGAACTTCATGTACGCTGCTGGGAATGACAAAAAAATCATCCTGTAATGTTTTACCGATTTGATTCATGAGATCATCATACAGTGTACAGATAGCACCGTGTTGTCTTATAGCATTAGAGAGTATGAACAATTCTGATTTCATGACACAATCTCTGTCTGAATCTATAAACTCATTTGAGCTAGGAAAAGCATTTTGCAGAAAATCAGACATAGGTGTGAGTTCAGCAGGAAAGACACGAGGAGTGTTTTTTCTTGCATCTGAGAAGATGGTATTTAGATCTTTTCCCCAGGTCTTTAGATGTTCATTTCGAATCAGAACCGTTGCCATTCTACTATCCTTACAGTCCAAAAGTACATAAAAGACAATTGCCAGATCCAAATAAGGAATATGCGGTACATCTTTTAGTAGCGACTGATTTGACTTGAAATTGACTAATTTGTAGAGGAGCTTTTCTTGAAGTTTTTCATAATTGAGTAGCATTTCTGTGTCCGTAAAGGAAACATCTGCCGCCTGGTGATACAGCTCAACAATATCTTCTGCAATCAGTGAAAGAGATTTTCCGGTCAGATAGAATTCATACCATTCGTCCAGATACAAAACAGGGCTTATATTGGATGTATCATTGGAAAATTCAATTCCATGCTTCAGGGTGTTATTGTTCTTAGTCGTTGTGATAGGATTCAGGCTGATATGGGAATCAAGCCTGCTTTCCAGTTCTTTGAGTAATGTTTCTTGAAATTCGTTGTAATTCATAAAAATCTCCCTTCTGGTAAATTATTGGGCAATCATTTTTGTGAATAATTCGTTTGTCCTTCCCTCCTTCCTGCATTTAGGCAAAAAAAGAGAATGGACACAAATGCGTTCATTCTCTAATATGCTGCAGATTCCTGCAAAATAAAAAAGCCAGAAGGCTCTGCTCTGTGATGGCAGAGAAATCCTCCTGACTTATATACAAACCTAAACTGCGTGTGAATATCCATTACGGATGACACAAATAATGATTACAAAATTATTTTAACACTATATATAGAAGATGTCAAATGATCAAAAACTATATATTGTATATACGGGGAATTTATAACATCAATGATTGTAAAAAATATCAGATGAGGTGTAGATTCCATATTTTCACTCTTGTAAAAAGAATACCAGTTCGATATAATAATTTAAAAGGAGGCGAACATAAGTTTGGATAAAGTGATTTTTCATATTGATGTGAATTCAGCCTTCCTTTCCTGGGAGGCTGTTTACCGCCTCTATCATTTAGGAGGAAAAGTAGATCTGCGGGATGAAGTAGCTGCTGTCGGAGGTGATATGGCCATGAGGCATGGAATTATCCTGGCAAAATCAATCCCGGCAAAGAAATATAATATCAAAACCGGCGAGAGTATTGTGGAGGCACTTCAAAAGTGTCCGCAGCTTAAATTGGTTCCTCCGAATTATAGTTTGTATGAAAGATGTTCCGCTGCTTTTATGGAGATCCTTCGGCAATACTCTCCGGATGTTGAGCAATATAGCGTGGATGAGGCATTTGTTGATATGACCGGCACCGAAAGTTTGTGGGGAGAACCGGTCACTGCAGCCAACCGTATTCGGAATCAAATCAGGGAAGAATTAGGATTTACGGTGAATGTCGGGATATCGGAGAATAAACTGCTGGCGAAAATGGCAAGTGATTTCCAAAAGCCTGACCGAGTCCATACCTTATGGAAGCATGAGATTGAAATGAAAATGTGGTCGCTACCGGTAACGGATCTGTTCTTCGTTGGGCGAGCTACTGCAAAGAAATTGTTTCATATGGGAATCCATACGATTGGTGAGCTGGCACAGTCTGATCCGATTATGCTGAAAAGTCATTTGAAAAAGCATGGAGAGGTGATTTGGGCATTTGCGAACGGGATGGATGTTTCTGTGGTTCAGTCAGAAGCTCCAGCAAATAAAGGATATGGAAACAGCACCACCATTGCTTTTGATGTTACAGATGTATCTACAGCCAAGCTGGTTCTCCTTGCTTTGGCAGAGACAGTTGGAACCAGACTGCGGGCGGCAGGCGTCCGTGCAGAGGTAATCGCCGTCGGAATCAAAACATTTGATCTTCAGTATGCAAGCCATCAGATGACATTGAATAATGCAACCAACATTACGATAGAAATCCATCGTTGTGCATGTCAGCTCTTTGATTCTCTTTGGAATGGGAAAGCAATCCGGCATCTGGGCATTCATACCAGCAGGATTAAGGATCATATGGATATGCGGCAGCTTGATATGTTTGATACAACGGATTATGAAAAGCTGGAGCATATGGATGCAACTGTAGATAAGATTCGGATGCGTTATGGCAGGGATTCTTTAAAACGGGCAGTATTTGTAGGAAGCAGGATTGATCACATGTCAGGTGGTATCAGTCGGGAAAAACGTACAGTTGATTATAAGAAAGTAAAGGTAGAATAGGAGGTGTCATTTGATGGGATTTTCAATCGGTATGGAAGAGGAAAAGCTTCAGGAGCAAGCAATTCGGGGAGTGCCACATAAGGTTGCAGCAGACTGCTGGTTTACCAGCACCGGTAAAATGATCCCCAGAATGATAAAATATGAGGATACTGAGGGAGCCAGGCATTTACTGAAAGATATTGAAGTGCTAAAATCTGATAAGAAGCATTATGCGGGTATTCTGATGTATCGATATGACTGCAGAGCAGTTGTGAATAATCGGATGCAGAACTTTATCCTATGTTACCATCCGGAAAATAATACGTGGGATATGATATTCCCGGAATAGAAAGGAGTACAAAAGATGAATCCATTTATAGATTGCCCTGTGTATGAAACAGAGCATTTTATTATAAGAAAACTTAAGCGAGAAGATGCAGAGGCATTATTTTCCTGCTATTCAGATTCGGATGCGGCAAGATTTTTCAATGGAGATTGCTGTGGGGATGATTTTTATTATACAGATTTGGAAAAATTCAAAGAATGTGTAGAATTCTGGCTGGAGCGGTATGAAGTACAGGATTTTGTACGCTGGAGCATCCTTGACAAAGAAACCAATTATCTGATAGGAACAATAGAGATTTGTCCTTCTTTAAAATATGCAGTAGATGGGAAACGTATGGGGATTTTGAGAATAGATTTAAAATCTGACTACGAAAGACAGGAAGTGTTAAACGAACTTATGAGTATCCTAATTGAACATGCTTATGATGATTTTCAGGTTTCATCGTTGCTCATGAAAATTCAAAAGGATGCTGAAGAAAGGAAGACGTTGGTTAAAACATATCAGTTTGTTACAGCGAAAGATGAATGTAATATTTCTTTTGAGGATTACTATATCAGGTACAAATAAAAAGAGCCGTCCGGATAGGCGACTTGTATACTGTAGATTTGATTCGAGTTCAATATAGAGATGAAGTGCTTTGGAGCAATATTGTTCAAGAAGTAATCACCAAGGCATAAGAAAAATTACATTCATTTTTAGAAATTGATTTGGAAAAAGGTATAAAAAAGTTAAGAAAAAGTATCATTAGCTTTTTGTTATACTTTTTGTCAATATACTGAGTTGTTCTTCAATGATCTGCACCAATTCATCAGCACTTTCTTTTCTTCCGCCTTTGAGCCAGACGGTTAGTATACTGATGGTAAATCCGGTACGGATAGCAATAAAATAATTGCCGTGTTTCATATTAATTCCAGGAAGTTCTCCAAAGCGCTGTTGCAAAATATCAGCATTTTTCATATGACAGGCATAGATAATGTCCTGTCTGCCTATTTGCATCAACAGTTCTAATATGTCACTATGATTTACCCAATAGTCAAAATAGTGTCTGGCAAGATCAAGTTCTCCCTGAAACAGCTTCGGGTGATAGCTTCCTAAAACTTCATAAAAACAAGTATCGCATTTCCAATACAGCACATCGGAAATATTGTCAAATGCCCGATAGAACGTTGTTCTCGCTACTCCGGAAACCTTTTGCAAATCACTCACCGTGATCTGGTCAAAAGGTTTTTTCTTTATACATTCCAACAGTCCTTTATAAATAAGTTCGGATGATTGAACGGCTCGCTTATCTTTACTGATATGATACATATGCTTCCTCCGCTTTTTCGCTACAAGTTTTGGGTTGTGTGTAGCACTTGGTTTGAAACAATTGTATCACAGATTTATTTCCGCTACAATTGTATCGTAAATAAAATTAAAAAGGAGCGACGGGTATGGAAGCAATTATACAAGGGTGGTTATCTATATGGCTGTATGTGATGGGAGCGATTGGTGTTATATTAAGCTATCTGATTTATAAAAACAGGAAAACCTGGTCGATACTCAATATTCTCTGTACATTGGCGGTCATTGTACTGATATTGCACGTAATTGAGGAATGGGTATTACCGGGAGGACTGCACTATTCCTATAACATCAATCACGGTTCTTTGCTTCTAAGCAAATATCCGATGAACCGATTGACCGATATGATTACCAACTTCGGTGCAGTTGTCATTGGCTGTGTTGTACTCAGGGTATGGGGATTTAAAAAGCCTGCAGGAATTGCAATCATGCTATTCTCTGCGATGGAAGTGGTGATGCACATCGGTATTGGAATCCAGGATATGCAGATTTTTAGCAAATATGGAATGAGTACCATTTATTCGCCAGGGCTTATTACTTCGCTGTTTGGTTTCCTTCCTGTCTGTATTGGCCTTGCCATTCATCTGTTTAAGAAAAAAGAGAATCGGCCAAAGCTTACACAATGGATTATTGCGATTGTTGCAACGGGGGCACTTGGATTTTTGTTAATCAATCTGCCTGAAGCGATACTCAGCAGTGAAAACACTCCTTACGAATTTACCGATCGTGGTTACTATGAGAAGTATGGAGAACAATACGAACAGGACAATGGATACGAATATTTTGTACCGGAAGCGGAGGAACAGTAAATGAAGAACAATACGATGATTTTACAAGATAAAAATGGAAAAGAAATGACTGTAGCAGTACGAGGTGCATTGCCGGTGGATTCTCCCTGTGCTCGCTATACAGGCTTCAAGCAGGAAACTCTTCTTCTGAAAAAGGGGACAATTCGCTTGAAAGGATATATGCCTCTGCCTTGTGACATTATTTTAGAACGAGATGTACCAATAACCTTGCGGGATGGTGTAACAATTTATACGGATATTTTCCGTCCGAATGATGATGAACCACATCCGGCTATTATGGCTATGAGTCCATATGGAAAAGAAATCGGTTCCCAATGGCTGGACGATACACCGAATCATGCCGGCATTCCTATGGATGCTACATCGGGTCTGCAAAAGTTTGAAGGTCCTGATCCTGCTTATTGGTGTAATCACGGTTATGCAATCATTAATCCTGATGTGCGTGGAGCGTACAATTCAGAAGGCATTATCCTCTTTTTTGGTAGTGACTATGGCAGGGATGGCGCGGATATTATTGAGTGGGCGGCAAGTAGGCAGTGGTGCAATGGGAAAATCGGTATGAGCGGAAATTCATGGCTTGCTATTTCCCAGTGGTTTGTTGCCGCACAAATGTCGTCTCGCAAAATAAAGTTCCTGTCTCCTGCACAAAAACAGCGAATTATTATATCAGTTCCATAATGATGTCTCTTTGTACGTGCCTGTAATTACGGCGCGCTTTTTT
>NZ_JBQHUC010000036.1:0-26210 GCF_052065395.1 Bariatricus sp. HCP28S3_F11
GGTACATGATACGATGATATCCATCACTCCCGGCTCTGTTTTTGAGGTAAATAAAAATCGTCAAAGCCAGTAAAATCAATAGATTTAGGCTTGACAGAATAGGAAGGAATAGAATTAATTGTAGGAAAATTACATGAAGAAAGGCTGAAGTAGATATGAGCAATGCAGAAGAGAATAATAAAAGTCACATGATTTTTTGTGGTGAAAAGGATATAGATTATACACAATCAAATAACTATGCTTTTTTAAACTGGGATTTTGATAATTCGCTTGGTGGAAAAAATAATGTTGCTCAATTTATACAAGATAACTTTGTGATGGGAAATGCATATATGGGAAATGCAGTATTAAGTTTATATTCGATTTTATATAGCGGTAATTATTGCTCAACAGCAGATACTCTTATTTTCCCGATTATGTTTGATCTCTGGCATGGAGTAGAACTTTGGCTAAAAAGTAGTGTAGATGCGATATATTACTTTCTGGGAATTAACAATAAAATAAAGAAAAGCCATAAGATCTATGAGTATTTAGAAGTTTTAGAAGAAGAACTGAAAAAATTAGGTATGGAGCAGACAATAGATATTGCATTACCAGAATTGATTAAATTGATAAAAGAATTTCAACGTGTAAATGCTAATTTTGATTTTGCCAGATATTCTTTTAATGGAAAAAGGACGTATCAATTTTATAATGCTCCTCTAGGAGAAGACGAGCAGTGGCAAAAGAAAGAGAAAAATAAAGATGAACGAATGCACGTTGATTGGATATCAGAAATGCCAATTGTACCGAATACTTGTGTGGATTTACAAGAATTACTTGTTATTATTTTAGGACTTGTTGATAACTTTAGAACTTTTGTAGAATACTTAACACTGGTAATAGTTGAAGGGGGACAATTGACAGATGATGCATACAAGAAATATTTGAAAGAACGTGAAAAAACTCAAAAAAATATGGAAGAATGGGATAACAACGAGGGAGACATGGACATAAAAGCAATGATGAAATTTGTATATTCGCATATTTTATAGTTCAGATTAATTTTTGAGGGGAAGTATTGATCCCCTCAAAAATTAAGAGAAGTTATCTTTAACAATAGAGTTTAAGTCTTCAGAAATTTTTGAAAAATCCTGATTTAAATTCAATGCACGCACAGAAATCTGATTTCCGCTCATTTGGTATGTGTTATTGGGAATGACATCTTCATCAGTCTGGGCATAGAGAATCATTCCAGAAACGGTATGTTTCAACTCTCTTAATTCAAATTCCTTGTTTTTCACATATGTAAAAATCTGATAGAGGTTATTGGAATGCAAGGTATTTGTTCCATATTGCTGCTGAGTCATATGTGAATAATATTTTGCATCGATAATGAGGATATTGTTTCCCTGAGACAACATAATATCAGTTTGCATTTTAGGAAGCAATTGGTTCTCAGAATCATCAAGTTGCCAGGCAATCTGTGAGGCATTGGCAGATAGTTTTGGATGTTCTTTGCGATAGTATTCAAGCAAAAATTTCTCATATAAACGGCACATACGCTGTTCATCAAAAAAATCCATTATTTTTGTGGTACCGTCGTTCTGTGTCTGGAGAAGTCCGTTATAAATCAAATAACAGATTCCAATTAGCATTTGATAACTTTGATTGGAACGATTATAATGTTGGTTCCAATTTACGAAACGTAAATCAATTTCGTTAACATCAGAAAAAAATAATAATAGATTCCGTAGACTCTTTTTTCGTGTATTTGTGATATTGGCCTTAAGAAGCAATAACATTGTAGATTTAATAATCTGGTTAAATTGTGTATTAGTTGAAAATTCATCGTATGTACAAATCATTTGCTTCTTCAGCAGAGTCTGAGTTTTAATGGATTCAGAAATATTAAGTTTTCCCTGTAGTGTAGAAAGATATTCTGATTTTGGCAGATAATCTCTTCCTAAGCCTCGTTTTAGCTGCACGCTAATGCCCTTATCAAGAATGGCGGCACATAATTCAGCGGTATTATGAAAATTTTCTGTAGCCAGATCTTTGTAATTTTGTGCTTGTAATGATTGAAAAGCGTAGGACAGCATATAATAAATATTTTGTACAGGAATCATTTAACAGCACTCCTTAGTCGATCAGACCAATCTACGATTTTTGCGGACTCATCAAACCAATATTCTTTTAAAAGTGGAATCAATTCGTATTCTACAATGGATGACAAAGTTTGTGTGTTGGCGGTCTCTGGTGTTAAACCACAAAAATAACTGTGACCAATACTGAATCCTTCACCTAGTGATATATCTTCTGCTATCTTGGAATTGAGCTGTTTCACACAAGCAATTAATTTGTTAAAGGTATCACTTTTTAGATAATCTTGGTAAGCTTGAAAACCAGGCGTATTAAATCCCGGTTTCATAGTAAAAAATGAAAAACGTCGTCTTAAAGCATAATCTAACATAGCAAGACTACGATCAGCAGTATTCATCATACCAATAATGTATACATTTGCGGGTACAGAGAAATTCTCATCAGAATATAATAATTGCAGTTCAATACCACGCTTATCTTTTTCAATCAGCATAAATAATTCACCGAATATTTTACTTAAATTACCACGATTGATTTCATCAATGATAAAGAAATAATCATTTTCATCATCTTCTTCTGCCAGTTTGCAGAATTTGTAAAAAGAGCCCTTTTTAATTGTGAATCCATTTTCGGTTGGTCGGTATCCTTCAATAAAATCCTCGTAGGAGTAACTCTGGTGGAATTGGATCATTTGAACACGGTCAGGATTTTTTGCACCGATAATGGAATAAGCAAGTCTCTTGGCAGTAAATGTTTTTCCAACGCCAGGTGCGCCTTGTAAAATAATATTTTTCTTCATTTTTAAGACATTTACCAGTGTTTTATAATCTTGTTCATTCATATACACATCTGAGAGAAAATCTACAGAAGAGTAAGTTGGATAGTCTATTTCTGGTTGTGTGTCTACATCATCCAATTCGTCTGGAGCAAAGATGGCGGTAAGTTTTTCAATATAATCTGTGTATGGAGTGATATCAGTTAAGCGTTTAGCTACTGCATTACCAGGATGTTCCCATTCACCAACTTGAAGCCACTTTACGGTGCGGACATTTTTATATTCTTGCCGAAGATCATCAAAGACATAACTTCCAGTGACAATACCTTTACCAACAAGAGTGTTGCTGCGTTTCGCAAAAATCACATCATTAACTGATACTGTATTCGCAAAATTCCATGCCATCAAAGCCTGATTTTTTCGTGAAGTGCTACTGTCGTACACATCTATTAGTTCTTGACGGAGAGCTTCTTTGGAAGCAAATTGGGAATAATCACCGATATCGTCCATACCTAAAACCATGATTCCTTTTTGTTGGCATTCATTCCAACTTTTATCATCAAAGACGGTATACATCCAGTAGTGAGTTTTATGTTTTTTATCGGAAAGAGTATTTGTGTCAGAATCATCAGTGTCATTAGTGTATCCTACATTTTTCCCATAAATATGAGCAAAAACGACTCCTGGAACATTGCATTTTCTGGCATATAATGAAATTTGTCCCATGCGAATGAAAGGAATATCACTTGGTTTTTGATTTAGGAAATGCAATACTCTTAGCTGAATATCTTGACCATAAAATGGAGCGAATAATGCTGGAAAGAGCATTTGGTAATATTTCATGCGCCATACCATATTGATTCCCGGGATATGTTCCAGCTGTTTATAGAGTTGCTCGTAATCTTTTTCAGAATCTAAAGGACCAAAAGAAGATATTATTTCAGCACCTTCAACCAGATCATTTCGCATTTCTTCTGCTTTTTGTATTGCTTCATCCTCAGTAAGACGTATAGGTTTTAATGGAGATCCACAGGTCCAACTTTGATTTTTCTTATGATAGAATAATCCAAATTTATATGCTGCTCCGCCGGAAATACTTCCAAATACTTCGCGAATATCGTTGTCCATTTCAAGTCTATAGCAGAGATTGGTTTTAGTTCCTTCGTCATTATAAAATAAAGAAGTTAACAAATCTTTTCCCGAAAGTGATTTTAAGCGTTCTATTCCAAAAAGATTTATAAAATTTTCTCGTAGTTCATCAGCCTTGTGAGCAAATGAAATCCATTCTGGAGTCTGAGATTCGCTATAAAACCATTCAGGAGAATATTTTCCTGACCCATTTTCTGTTATCTGAATGTTCGACATAATATACCTCCGAATTTATAAACTAGAATTAGTATATCATTTAACTGCAACACTGTCATAGATTATCGAAAAATAGAATTATATTGATATTGAAAGAGAAGAGCAAGATCCACCCGGGTAATACCGTATTGTAATAATCGAAAATAATATTTAGAAATTAGGAATATTATATTGGCTACATTGAAAATGTAAGCAGATAAAAATTGAATATTTTTTACAGAGCATCTGGCAGAAGCCGGGTGCTCTTTTTGAAAATTTTGAAAGAAAATATCATGTAAATGGTGCGGAAATCTTTGATGGAAGCTAATTAGATGAAGATGAAATTGAATCAAGAGGATAAAAATAGAATATTCATCAAGAATAAACTTGTTAAACACAGGTGGATCTTGCTCTTGTATAAAAATTCAGATTAAAAAGAAGAAAGAAATAACAAAGAGCGAGATTCACTAGGGATTATAGTACTTTAACTGGTTCTCTGCTTATCTTTAAGATTATGCGGAATTTTGGGATGCACAGTAATGAAATTATGAAAAAATTAAAAAAATTCTGATGAGGGGGCTGTATTTTATGCCCTCTTCCTTTGTATATATAGAGGGATAAATTTTTGTGGATATAAAATTCAAAAATATATTTCCTCAAATATTGAGAAGGTGAGGAAGAAACAAATGAAATATTTGTACATGAATGAGCAGGAGCGGCAGATGCAGTATTATCAATTTCCAAAATTCTTGCTGGAGTTACAGCTAAGTCAGAATGCAAGAATTATTTATATGCTGTTATATGACCGGGCGAGAATATCACGAAAGAATAATTGGACAGATGAGTACGGAAGAGTATATGCAGTATTTCCAATTGAAGAATTATCGCAGAAAACCGGGAAGTGCAAATCTTCTGTTAAAAAGGCTTTGAAAGAACTAGATGATGCAGGACTGCTAATTCGGAAATTTGGTGGATTTTCAAAACCAAGACATATGTATGTAATGATACCAGACAAAGTAGAGGTTTCTGGAAAGGTACAATTACAGACAGATATAAAGAAAGCCGATAGAGAGTTTAAAAATGAGCTTTCATATGGTCAGAATGATAACTCTACGAAGGAGATAAATACGGCATCTAATAAAGTAATAGAGAAAAATAACTCAAGTAATAAGTATGGAGTAAGTAGTTACAGTATAAAGAATCAAAAGATGAATTATGAGTGTGAGGAGGGAGAAAGCCTGTGATGTATGAGATACAAACATATTTAGGCGCAGATGGATTGATGCATTGTACTGTTTGTAAAGAACCCGTAGAAGCATTTTATCCAAAAGGTTCCTTGCTTGAAATGAGAAAGCATCACAGGCAGTGTGCGTGTGAAAGGAAGGCATATGCAGAAGAGGCACAATATTATAAAGAAAAAGAGCATCGGGAGCTAATCGCAAGAAATAAGAAAATCTGCTTTGAGGAAAAAGAAATGGAGGGATTTACATTTCAAAATGTAGAAAGAGATAGTGGCGTTATAAGAATCGCAGAAGAATATGTAACAAACTGGCAAAAAATGAAGCAAAACCATATGGGATATTTGTTCTGGGGACCAGTTGGGACAGGAAAAAGTTATCTGGCTGCCTGTATTGCAAATGCATTACTGGAACAAGAAGTTACCGTGAAAATGACAAATTTCAATACAATATTAAATGATCTGTTCGCAGCCGAGGATAAGACAGAATACATCAGATCATTGAATGGATATGAGCTTCTAATCATTGATGATCTTGGTGTAGAGCGGAGCAGTGAGTATGCATTAGAAAATATTTTCAGTGTGATTGATTGGAGATACCGATTAGGAAGACCTTTGATTATCACAACAAATATTCCTTTAGTACAATTAAAACAGGAGACAAAGATTGAGAAGAAAAGAATTTATGACAGAATTCTGGAGAGATGTATTCCGGTAAAGATTGATGGAGTCAGCAGACGTGAAGCCATGGCAAATGACAATATGCAGACTATGAAAAACATTCTGAAAATCTAGGACTATTTCAGAAGGAATTTTCATAGTAATGGACAAAGAGTGAGCAGGGAGGAGGTGGAAACTTCACCGTGGCGAAAAGAAAACTGAACTATCGATTTCATAATCCAAATCCGGTGGAAGTGACCGCCGATTACATATTGAAAGTGATGATAGAAGCGAATACTGAGAAAGTGGAGAAGATATTGCGGGAGAATATGGTGCAGATGGAAACAAATGAATGTGAACTGGAATAAAGCGGATTAGATGAGGAATGGATAGAAAGTCATTAACATGAAGTCTAAGGTGTATAATTTTGTCGAAAATTGCCGAAATGTAAATTATAATATAAAATATGAGATTTTATCTCATAAAACTATTGCTAAAATAAAAAAACGGAATATAATAAGGATATAGGCAAGAAGTTTGGACTAATGGAGGTAAATAAGATGTTATGCCAATTTACAGTGAAAAATTTTAAGAGTATACGAGATGAGGTAACATTTGACATGCAGGCTGCCGCCATTTCTGAGCATGAAGACAGAATTATAAAAGATGTAGATGAGGAATTATATTTACCGGTATCTGCTGTATACGGACCAAATGGTGGAGGAAAATCTAATGTCCTTGAAGCATTGCATAGTCTGGTTACGAAAATACTGAGGCCATTATATGCGACAAGTAATAACGAAGAGATCGCGATGAAAATGAAAAAGCTTGTGATAGAGCCATTTGCTTTTGATGAGGGAACAAGAAATGAGCCAACAGAATTTGAACTGTTTTTTAGAACAACAATGGCAGAGTATCGCTATGAATTAACTGTAAAAAAAGAAGTAATCGAATACGAAAGGCTGGATCGTATAAAATTAGAAACAGGGCGGAAATCAGCACTTTTTGAACGAGATGAAGATGAAATTACTTTGAAAGGTGCATTTGCAAGATTGAAAACCAGTGATGAATTATCCGATACATTACCGTTGTTATCGTATCTTGGAATTACTTACAGCAAAAATGAAGTGGTACAGGATGTGCTTGACTGGTTTGATGAAGAGATTGATTTCTTGAATTATGGAAATCCTATGCAGGAATTACGAATGGCTATTTCTAAGTCAGAGGATGTAAAAAGACTGATGCTTCAGATGATTCAGGAGATGGATTTGGATATTGTAGATTTCCGTGTAGAAGAAAAGGAGAATGACCGGATCGAAGTATTTACAAAACACGTAGTAGATGAATATGAAGCAGAATTGAATTTATTTGATGAATCCAGTGGAACAAAGAAATTATTTGGATTGCTCCCATTTATTGCAAAAAGTTTATTGAGAGGAACGACACTTGTGATTGATGAATTGGATGCAAAGATACATCCGGTATTACTTAAATACCTTATTATGACTTTCAGTAATATGGAAAAAAATAAAAAGGGTGCACAGTTGATTTTTACATCACATGATCTGTCTACTATGAACAGTGAAGTATTTAGAAGAGATGAAATCTGGTTTGTAGCAAAAGGAAACCGTCAGAACTCAAAATTATATTCTCTTGTAGAATTTAAAAATAAGAAAGGTGAGTCTGTACGGAAGGATGCCAAGTTCGATAAACAGTATCTGGAAGGGAAATATGGTGCAGATCCATACCTCAGAAAGATTATAGATTGGAGGACGGTGAATGGCTAAAAGAGGCAGAAAAGAGAAAGACAACTGGAAGAAGAAACGTCGGCAGGAATATCTGGAAAAGAAAGAATTCCGCTATTATATTTTCTGCGAAGGACAAGCAACGGAACCTAAATATTTTCAAGGATTCAAACGGTATATTGAAGATAATCCTATTTATCGAGATATGGTTTTGATTGAAATTGAAGGCTGCCAGGCTGAGACGATGCGGGTAATCGGAAAGGCTGAAGAGTATGTGCGTGAGAATAAGATCACAAAAGGGCAGATATGGTGTGTCTATGATAAAGACAGCTTTCCATCCAGTGATGTCAATGGAGTAGTCCAGCGGGCAGAAGTATTAAATCAAAAGAATCCGGATATTCAGTATCATGCGGCGTGGAGTAACGAGTGTATCGAATTCTGGTTTATGTTGCATTTTGCATATTACACAGCGAATAATCACAGATCCGAGTATAAGAAATTTTTGAATGAGAAATTTCAGGAACTGGGAATTGGGAAGTATGAGAAGAATATGGATAACATATTTGAAATATTGATGAATGGTGGAAGCCCGAAGCTGGCAATTCGATATGCGAAACGGATTATTAACAATGGAAAAGGAAAGACACCGGCGGAGATTGCACCAGGAACGAAGGTGTATGAGTTGGTGGAGGAATTGGCGAAATATTTGCCAGAAGAGATAAAAAATTTTTTAAAATAAAATATTATTGAAGTTACCAATCATAATATTAGTAGTAATTATGGAGGTGACTGGATGATAGTTATAGGAGAAAGACAAATGAAAAACACAGTGAATTTGGATGCAATGATAGTAAGAGAGGATTTTCATGTTGATTCAGGATATGCGGTTTCAAATCGTTTTAAACAATTAAAAGCTAATGATTTAAGAGTTGATTCGGCTATGAGATTTATGCTTCGAAAACCTGATTTTCAGAGAGAAACTAGAGATTGGAATGTGACTCAAATTACAAATTTTATAGATAGTATATTAGAACGACATTTTATACCATCAATAATTTTATGGCAAAATTCTGTTGGAGCGACATTTGTTATAGATGGAGCACACAGACTGAGTGCGTTTATGGCATGGATTAATGATGATTATGGAGATGGAGAAATTTCAACAGAATTTTATAATCAAAGAATCAGCGATGAACAAATAAGTTTGGCAAATAAAGCTAGAATTCAGATAGAAAAGAAAATTGGTCGGTATAGCCTGTATCAGGATGCATTAAAAAATCCACAAAAATATTCTGAAGATATTCGTAAAAAAGCAATGGGATTAGAATCGTTTGCATTTGATATTCAATGGATAGAAGGTGATGTATCTGTTGCAGAAAAATCATTTTTTAATATCAATCAAAAAGCCGTACCTATTAATACAACAGAATTAAAAATATTAGAAGCTAGAAATAAACCATTGGGAATTGCAGCAAGAGCGATTGCATATTCGGGGAGTGGGTATAAATATTGGAAAGGATTCGAATTAGAAATACAAGAGCAAATAGAAAGTGTTGCAAAAGAAATAAATGATTTACTTTTTTTACCAAAAACAAAAAGACCTATTACGACATTAGATGTTGCCGTTGCTGGGAAAAATCAGATGGATTTGCAATTGATATGTGATTTACTTGTTTATTCTAATGACGTCATATCAGAGGAAAAGGACCAGGAGGGAAAAGAAACTTTAGAAGTATTGAAAAATACAAAAAAGATATTAGAAATTATTAATTCAAAAAATCCGGGGTCATTAGGATTACATCCGATTATATATTTCTATTCTAAGAAAGGTAATTTTAAGCCGGCAAATTTTTACGCAACAGTACTTTTTGTAAGAGAATTAAAGCAAAAAAAACAATTTGATAAATTTACTTCAGTACGAGCGGAGTTTGAAGAATTTATTTATAAAAATGATTACATTATTGATCAAATAAACAGGAATCTTCGTTCTACGAAAAAAAGTGCTATACCATTAAAAGAGTTGTTTGTTCTTATAATGGATTCATTAGCCGATGGGTGTAATGAATTTGATATACGACAAGCTATTAAGAAAAAATATAATAAAATTAATTTAGTGAATGATGAGGATGAGATTGGAGAAAGTTTTAATGCAAATAGAAAAAGTGAAACATATATTTCCACAGCATTAAAGTCAGTTGTAAGGTGTGGCATATGTGGAGGAGTTGTTCATGTTAATTCGACTTCTGTAGATCATATTGTTAGAAAACGTGATGGAGGATTGGGAAGTGCAGAAAATGGGCAGATTACACACCCATATTGTAACACCGGATACAAAAATTAATATCTAATGGGCAAAAGGGAATGAAAAGATAAAACATTCCCTTTTCTAGGTTTACAAATTATTAGATTTATATATAATAAAAGATGTAACAGAACGATACAGCTATAACAGAAAGGTAACACTATGAACATTGCAGCCTATTGCCGTGTCTCCACCGACAAAGCTGATCAGCTCAATAGTCTGGAAGCTCAAAAGGAATTCTTCTCAGAATACACAAAACGCACAGGGGACACTTTAGTAAGATTATATGCAGATGAAGGTATTTCCGGAACTAAAATTAAAAATCGTAAAGAATTTCTTCGTATGATGTCTGATGCAGAGCATGGATTATTTGACATGGTTGTTGTAAAAGACATCTCTCGTTTTGCCAGAAATACTGTAGATCTTTTACAAAATGTCCGTAAGCTGAAATCATTGGGAATCGAAACACAATTTCTTACAGCGAATATGACCAGCATGGGAAACAGCGAGTTCGTACTTACCATTTTTGGAGCTCTGGCACAGGAAGAAAGTGCGAATACTTCCAAGCGTGTAAAATTCGGCAAGAAGATGAACGCAGAAAAGGGACGAGTTCCTAATATTGTATATGGATATGACAAAACAATCGGAGATTACTTTAATCTTGCAATCAATAAAGAAGAATCTAAAGTTGTAAAGCAGATTTACAAGTGGTACACAGAAGAAGGATACGGTGCTGCCAAGATTGCAAATATGTTAAATGAAAAAGGTTATAAGACAAAACGAAATTGCAAATGGAGTCAGAATGCAACGTGCCGTATTTTAACAAATGAAATATATACTGGAAAAATCATTAACGGCAAGCAAGAAGTCAGTGATTTCTTGACAGGTCAGAGAAGAGACAAGGACGAGACAGAATGGATGGTTGTGGAACGGCCGGAACTTCGAATCATAGAAGATGAGACATTTGAAAAAGCACAGGAAATTTTAAGAGGTAGGCATGATGCATTTAATCTTAGCCACGAACGACAAAGCAATAAGCATTTATTTTCTACATTGATTAAATGTAAAGAATGTGGCTGGTCCTTCCGAAGAACAGTTCGTACTTATAAAAACACATATGTACGCTGGGTATGCTCCGGGCGAAACGGGCGAGGAGCAGATAGCTGTCCGAATAAAACGGTTGTGGATGAGGAAGAACTCATTGAAGTTTTGCAGGAATATTTTACAAATGTATTGAAACAAAAGAAAAAAGTGATTGCTCATGTGGTAAATGAATTCCAGCGTGTATATAAAGCTAAAGATGAAAATGTAGAGTACGAAAAAGAATTAAATGCAGAACTTGCTAAATTGCAAAAGACCAGACAAAAATATATGGATATGTACACGGATGATCTGATTTCACGTGAAGAGTTGAATGAGAAGATTGGTGGTTCGCGTCAGGAGATGGAGCGGATAGAAAATGAACTCAAGATGGTATCTTATCATTTAACCAAGGGAGAACAGTTAGAGGATATTTTAAATAATACATTTAAAGAGATTGAGGACATCACAGATGTACACCAGATGACTAATCAGCAGTTAAAGCGATTGATTCAGAAGATAGAAGTAGATAAAGATGGAAATGCAGATATTTATTTACGCTTACTTGGTGATCTTGGTTTAGATGAGTCAGTATTAATTGAAGAAAATAAAACCATTCTAAATTGTAACGACCAAACATAAAGACTGTACTGAACGTCTCCTCCAGATCAACCCGGCTTTAGCAGCAGATGCACGGAAGATACTGGATCTTAACAAGTCCGAGCGCCATATCCGCGGTGGACTTGCCACCCGAGAAAAATATTTACATATGGAACATCATTGAAGAAAGTGGTTGGAAGCTTGCTGTGCTCCCAACCATTTCACATTTCATGTCCAGAACATAGTTTCCCCTCAATAAATAGTTCTCAGTACTGCAATATTTATGTTTCCATCATCCCCTAAAAAGAGTATAATGAAAAATTGGAGCAATTCTATCAAACAGTAAACCGAGTTACTTACTTACACATATGGAGAAAATAGTATGCAGAATAAGAAATGGAAAACATTCAATAAACTGACGGCAAAATGCTATAACAATATGATTCGTGCAGAAGCGGATGGAAATTGCTGGCAGTAGGCGTTCGAGCTTCTGAAGGAAATTGTTCGCGAAGAAAGACAGAATAATCCGAATTTTGCATCCGAAATAGAAATGATCGATGATATTACCGATTATGAATACGATATTCAAGGATGGATTGAGGATTGCTTTGATGAGATGGATATGAGAGGCGAGCATGAGATACTGCTGAAAATGTGCGATGATTTGCTCACTATGTTCAGCTGGCCGGACTATACCGGTTCTGATTTGAAATTCAGAAAATCATCTGCCCTCGAATCGCTCGGACGAACGGAGGAAGCGGTTCGATTTTGTAAAGAGTGGATACAGAAAGAACCTGAAAATATTATGGCGGCAACGGCAGGAGTTTACGCTTATATAAAAACAAAAGAATTTGATGCAGCGGAGAAGCTGGTGGATCAGTTTATTTTTGATAAAACAGATTGTTTAGATGAAAATGATATTATGTTTACGGCTGCATCTAAATTGTATGAAGCAGAAGGAAAGAAAAAAGAGAAAAAGCAGATCGACAAGGCGATTCAGAAATACGAAGAGTATCTGGAGAAATATTTTGATTTCCCGGATTTTGACGAGGAAGACGATGACTTTGATTCCTTTGATGAAGATCTGCCGTTTATGTAAAATTGCTTTATATAAAATAAGCGGTCTGGAAACAATTTGCAAACCGGGGAACAGAGGATATAGGAGATGAAACAAGTAGAAATACAGAAGCGACTGCGTTTTCGAATTACGAAAAACGGATTTTTGTTGGATGAGCAGGAAGGGGAGTTCTCGGAGAAAATTCTGCCGTGGAAGGAAAAGTTCGAAGCGGACAAATGGAAGGCGTTATATGGAATCGGAGCCAGGTTTGATGAAAATCCACTTCTTTTCTTGGAATTGCGCGGAAAGTATGCTTGAAAATGCAGATGCACCCAGTGAAAGGATCATAAATGATGACCACTGGGAGAAACTGTTTGGTGTATTGTGAGCATGATGCCATTTGCATGATTTTGCACAGTAGAAAATCCCTGTATAGATTCTGAAAACTATACAGGGATTTTTGCGTCATGCATATCACAATTTGGGAGCTTCCGGTTAATTGTGAGCCGCCTCCGCCTCTTCTTTCGTGCGGTGAACCGTTCCAGCCGGGTGGTGGGGAGGTGCATAAATCGAAGAAACTTTCAAAGGCGTTCTGCCAATATTGATCACATTATGCCATGTTCCGGCTGGAACAAAAATGGTATCATCCTTGCAGACTTCCATCTGAAACTTCAATTCATTTTTGCGCTGCCCCATTTTCACCAGCGCCATTCCCTGTTCGATCCGAATAATCTGATCCGTTTCCGGATGAATTTCCAGTCCAATATCTGAACAGACAGGAATGCTCATCAGAGTCATCTGTGCGTAACGGCCCGTCCAAATGGCAGTACGGAAATTGGTGTTGTTCATTGCTTTTTGCTCGACATTTGTTACATATGGTCTGAAATCGTGAGATATATGTGGTGTGCAATTGCGAGGTATCATAGAAATAACCTTTGACGCTTTTGATATATCATATGTATTTATTTCGATTTTGGTGACTGGGCGGGGATGGGTGAACTGGAGGGACGGGTACATATCTGCAAAAGTGGCTACAGTACCCGCCCCAGTCATTTTTTCTGCAATTGTCAGTTGTCTTAAGAAGGATAAAGAGATAAAATGATGTATATCCGATGCGCAAGACTTTGGAAGGAGCAGCGAACGAAAGAAACGGATAAGAGGTATATAAAATGGCAGGGTTAGGAACAGCTATCAATACGGCGGGCGTGATGAAGATTGAAAATGGCGCACTGGTGAGCGGGCAGGCAATGATGGTCGTCCTCTGTATCGCGCTGGGCGCTCTGGTCGGAGAAATGCTCAATATCGAAGAATGGTTTGAGCGGTTTGGCGAATGGTTGAAGAGGAAAACCGGAAATGCAAAAGATAAGAATTTTGTAAATGGTTTTGACTTGTTCTCTTGGGAAAGGATGCGTGTTTTCCGCAATTCCTGTTTTCGTGTTCGAAGGTGCGATCACGTTGCTGGCAACACTACTGAAACCGATCATGACGGATCTCGCGCTGAATTATCTCTCTATGATCGGTTCTATTTTGATCTTCTGTGTGGGAATAAATTTGGCCTGGGGAAAGAAAATGAGGGCTGCAAACAGGCTTCCGTCACTTGGGTTTGCGGTCATAGCGGCTTTTTTGCCGATTTCATATTAAGTTAGAATCTGGATGAGAAAATATGCTTTACTATATAGGGAACGCAATCAATAACGGGAACAAAGAAATTAAAAGATTTCTAGATTAATGAATTAATAGAGATGCGATATAATTATACTATATTGGAGGGGGGAGATAATCATGGCAAGAAAAATAGAGGTTGTGGACTATAATCCGGAATGGGAGAAACAGTTCAAAGAAGAGGCGAAAAAAATAAAAGCAATCCTGGGAAAAAACTGCGTGGAAATTCATCACATCGGCAGTACTTCTGTGAAGGGATTAAAGGCAAAGCCGGTGATCGACATCATGCCTGTGGTCAAAGACATTCCCCTTGTGGACGGACAGAATGCACAGTTTGAAGCTCTTGGATACGAGTGCATGGGAGAATTCGGCATTCCGGGAAGGCGCTTCTACAGAAAAGGCGGCGATAACCGGACGCATCATATTCATATTTTTCAGAAAGATAATACTGCCCAGATCCAGCGGCATCTTGCGGTGCGGGATTATCTAAGAAGCAACAAAGAAAAAGCAGAAGAATATGCTAAATTAAAGACAAAACTTGCAGAAGAATTTACCTATGATAATGACGGATACTGTGAAGGAAAAGACGCATTTATGAAGGAACTGGAGCAGGAGGCGCTCGCATGGCAGGAGAAGCAGAACCATATCGGAACCTGCATGTCTCTTGGAATGTGTTTCGGTGTGGCAATGGGAAGTGCGTTCGGAGCTGCATTTGGAAATATGTCACTCGGAATGTGCTATGGTATCGGCATAGGGATGTGCCTTGGTCTCGTAGTCGGCTATGCAAAAACGAAAAAGTAGAGGGAAAAATGGTTAGAAAAACGATAGAGAATTTCAGTATTTATCAGATCTGTGATTCGGGACAATGCTTCCGTATGACTCCGATTCATGGCGAGACGGATCCTGCTTCCGGAGAAATCCGGATGCAGGTGATTGCAGGAGACCGGTATCTCGAAATACTGCAAAATGGAAAAGAGTGCATGTTCGATTGCACCGAAGAGGAGTTTGAAGGCTTCTGGAAAGAATATTTTGATCTGGAAACGGATTATGCAAGTTATATCGCACAGATCAATCCGAATGATACTTATTTGCTAAATGCGGCTGCATTTGGTTCCGGAATGCGAATACTCAGACAGGATTTATGGGAAATGATCGTGTCCTTCTTAATTTCCCAGCAAAATAATATTCCAAGAATCCGCAAATGCATTGAAAATATTTGCCGGGAATATGGAGAAAAGAAGGAAAATGCCAAAGGGCAGACTTATTATGCATTTCCAAAACCGGAAGCACTGGCAGGACTTGACGAGGATGCGCTCAAAGCATGTAACCTGGGATATCGCAGCAAATATGTGGTGAGAAGTGCCAGAAGCATCGTTTGCGGCGAAATCGATTTAGATGCGATCCTGAACATGTCCTATAAAAAAGCGAAAGAAGAACTTCTGAAGCTTTTCGGTGTAGGGGTGAAGGTGGCGGACTGTATCTGCCTTTTTGCACTGCATCATCTGCAGGCATTTCCGGTGGATACCCATATTCATCAGGCGATGGAGGCGCACTATAAGCGGGGCTTTCCAAAACGCCGATACAAAGGAGTGGAAGGTGTGCTTCAACAATACATTTTCTATTATGAACTGGCAGGGACACCATTAGAAGCAGGTAAACGATCAAAGTAATGAAATCGTTTCCTATAGAGACAACGTAAACAGACAGCAAAAAGGAGGAGACCGAAATGATGAATGTAGTAGGAATGTTGGATGAATTACAGACAAGGGCAGCGCACAACGAAGAGTGGAAACGCCGTCTTCTGGCGACCAGGGAAGAAGCGGAGCCACTGTCAGCATTTTGCAGAGTCTGCAGAGAACTGGGATATGAACTCTATGAAATGGATGTGATCTGTGCCGGGGAAGAATTTCATGCAGCGATGAAGAGAAGCACCAATGGCGGAGGAGAGAACTCGCCGAAGCTGGAATGGGAAGATGATTTTTATGAGCTCTTTTTTGCAGGTCTGGAGGGAAAAAGTCATTAAACCTGCAGATGGAACTTCTTTTTTCAAAAGAATACCGTTCGATGCAACTGATAGGTGACAAATTATACAGCGCAATTGGTGGTTGTCAACCGGAAAATATCCTATGATACAGACATACCCGATGAGAAAAAAGCAACGGGAAAGTTTCTTATCAGAAAGGAAGGTCAGAAAATGATTTTAGCAGAAAAGATTATGGAAATGAGAAAGAAAAATGGCTGGTCGCAGGAAGAACTGGCATATCAGTTGGGCGTGTCACGGCAGTCTGTTTCAAAATGGGAGTCCGGAGCATCAATTCCGGATCTGGAGCGGATTCTGAAACTGAGTGAAATCTTCGGAGTCAGTACGGATTACTTATTAAAGGAAGAAATCGAGCTGGCACCTGAAATTGTAAGTGTACAGGAAGAACCGGTAGAAGAGGGAGCAGTGCTTCGGAGAGTCAGCATGGAAGAGGCTGCCGAATTTATGGAGGCACGGATCGGATCCGCCAAACAGATGGCATTGGCAGTGATGACCTGTGTTTTGTCGCCTGTTCCGCTTCTTGCACTGGGAGTACTGGCAGAAGAGACAAAAATCAGTATTTCAGAAAACCTGGCCGGAGGGGCAGGACTGATCATACTTTTACTCATGGTAGCGGCGGCCACTGCATTTTTCGTATTACACGGAATGAAGATGGAGAGATTCGAATACCTGGAAAAAGAACAGTTCTCGCTGGAATACGGTGTAGAAGGAATTGTGCGCAAACGCATGGCGGAATATGAAGGAACCTACCGAATCTGTACGATCGTCGGAATCGTTCTGTGCATTCTCAGTGCCGTCCCACTTTTTGCCGCACCGATCGTAACCGATCGGGATCTGGTATATATGTGGTGCGTGGTTGTGCTCCTTTGCATCGTATCTGTAGCAGTATTCTTATTTGTAGTCTCAGGACAGACGAGAGGTTGCTATCAGATGCTCCTTCAGGAAGGTGATTACACCTACGAAAAGAAAATGGAGCAAAAGAAAACAGCAAGAATCAGCAGCATTTACTGGTGTGTTATAACAGCAATTTATCTGGGAATCAGTTTTTATACGAATGCATGGCACAGAACCTGGATCGTCTGGCCGTGTGCCGGAGTCCTGTATGCGGCTGTGATCGGAATCGCACTGATTGTGAAAGGTGATGAGAGAAAGAAATGTTGAGGTTGCGAAATTCCGCGACCTCATTTATAATAAAATCACTACAACAATAATAGGGAGGAAAACTTGTGAAGAACGAATTAGTAATTGTCCTCGATTTCGGCGGACAGTATAATCAGTTAATTGCAAGACGTGTCAGAGAGTGTAATGTATATTGTGAAGTTCATCCATATACTCTGAGCCTGGATAAGATCAAGGAGATGAATCCGAAAGGAATCATTTTCACAGGCGGACCGAATAGCGTTTATGATGAAGCCTCACCACGTTATGAGAAAGCAATCCTGGAACTCGGCATTCCGGTGCTGGGTATCTGTTACGGCTCACAGCTTATGGCATATCTGATGGGCGGAAGCGTAGAAACTGCTCCGGTGAGCGAATATGGCAAAACAGAAGTAAAGGTAGATCCTGCATCCGCTTTATTTGAAGGAGTTTCCGAATCCACCATTTGCTGGATGAGTCACACCGACTACATTGCAAATGCACCGGAAGGATTCAGAATTACCGCAACAACACCGGTATGTCCGGTAGCTGCAATGGAATGTGCAGAGAAGAAATTATATGCAGTTCAGTTCCATCCGGAAGTTATGCATACCCAGGAAGGAACAAAGATGCTCTCCAATTTCGTTTATAAAGTGTGCGAATGCAAAGGAGACTGGCAGATGGGATCCTTCGTAGAGAAGACCATTCAGGATGTACGCGAAAAAGTCGGAGACGGAAAAGTGCTCTGCGCACTGTCCGGCGGAGTTGACTCTTCCGTGGCAGCCGTACTTCTGTCAAAAGCAGTCGGAAAGCAGCTCACCTGCGTATTCGTAGACCATGGCCTTCTGCGTAAAAATGAAGGCGACGAAGTAGAAGCCGTATTCGGGCCGGAAGGACCATACGACCTGAATTTCATCCGTGTAAACGCACAGGATCGTTTCTATGCAAAACTCGCCGGCGTAACCGAACCGGAAGCAAAGAGAAAGATTATCGGTGAAGAATTTATCCGCGTATTTGAAGAAGAAGCAAAGAAGATCGGTGCGGTAGACTTCCTCGTTCAGGGAACCATTTACCCGGATGTCATCGAATCCGGACTTGGAAAATCCGCAGTGATCAAGAGCCACCACAATGTAGGCGGACTTCCGGACTGCGTGGATTTTAAAGAGATCGTGGAACCGCTCAGACTTCTTTTCAAAGATGAAGTGCGCAAAGCCGGAAGAGAACTTGGAATTCCGGAATACCTTGTAAGCAGACAGCCATTCCCGGGACCGGGACTTGGAATCCGTATCATCGGGGAAGTAACGGCTGAGAAGGTGAAGATCGTTCAGGATGCAGATGCAATTTACCGGGAAGAGATTGCGAAAGCTGGCATCGATACCGGACTTGGACAGTATTTTGCAGCACTTACCAATATGAGATCCGTCGGAGTAATGGGAGATTTCAGAACGTATGACTATGCAGTGGCACTTCGGGCTGTAAATACGAGTGATTTCATGACCGCTGAGGCGGCGGAAATTCCGTATGAAGTGCTGAATAAGTGCATGAACAGGATTATTAATGAGGTGAAAGGGGTTAATCGAGTCATGTATGATCTGACCTCGAAACCGCCGGGGACGATTGAGTTTGAATAATGAAAAAATTCTGGAAACCCTTATAAACAGGGCATTTCCGGGCACAAGAAGTTCTATTTGATAACAAAATGATAACACCGGATATTTAGGTAGTATTTATCAGCAATCCGGTGGTTGTCAGGTAATATGTGTGAAACCAACAAAAAAGGTCTTACTGAATTGAGTGAAATCAATTTGGTAAGGCCTTTTTTCGTTGGTTTTTATGTTGTTTTTTTCGGGTAATTGTACCGCCACTGGTCATATTCTTCTTTGGTGATCTCCCCGGATTTTAGTTTTTCTGCCTGTTCCTGCCATGCGTAGAACATATCAAACATAGAAAGGTAGGTGGTTCCTTTGGACTTATCCAGCCGGAGACAGAGTTCTCCGTCAATTTCTCCAATATGAAGTCCGTAAAGGTCTTCTAATGTAAATAAGGTGTGCATCAGCCCAACATAACTGTCAATGTCCGGTACAGCGAGTGCATGAGGGGAGACCTCAAAAATGTCAGCCAGTGCATTCAGATAGTTTTCCTTTGGACTGCGAGAGCCTTTTTCGTACTGTGCAATGCGGACATCAGCCTGTGATTCGCTGAATCCCAGCTGTTGACCTAAATATTTCTGCGTGAATCCACGCAGAAGTCGAAAATGATGAATTCTTTCTCCTATTGCCATGCTCATATCTCCTGTCTTTTACTTGATAAATTGAGTATAGCATATATGTATAGTACAGACAAGGAGAAACCATACAAAAAAGTATAGAATTTTTGTTTTGAAACACTTGACCAATACAAAAAAGTATAGTATCATACGGACTATACAGAAATGTATAGTGAGAAACGAAGGAGGGATTTTACAATGAGTAAAATGTTTATGAATGTAAAAGAGGTCATGGAAGTTCTGGAAGTATCGGAATCCTACGCTTATAAGCTGATGAAAAGGCTGAACAGGGAATTACAGGCGATGGGATGCCAGACAATTGCAGGAAAAGTTGACCGGAAGTATTTTTACGAACAGTTCTACGGAACGAGATCAAACGATGGGAGGAATTAAGAATGGCAATTTACAAGACTGAAAGCAATAACACATGGTACGTTATGGTACGGTATCAGGACTGGACCGGCGAACGTAAGCAGAAATGCAAAAGAGGATTTGCAACAAAAAGAGAAGCTGCACAGTGGGAGCAGCAGTTCATACTCCAGAAGAAAGCCAGTATGGATATGGAACTGGAGAGCTTCTGCAAATTATATGAGGAAGATGTGAGACCAAGGCTGAAAAAGAGTACCTGGCTTACAAAGGAAAATATTATCAAGTCCAAGATTTTACCCTATCTGGGAAAAAGAAAGGTGTCAGAAATCACCGCAAAGGATGTTTTGGACTGGCATAATGAGCTTCGCAAATTGACAAGCAGGAAAGGAAAACCTTTATCCCCTACTTATCTGAAAACAATCCATGGACAGTTGAGTACGATTTTCAACCATGCGATCAAGTTTTATGATCTTAGCATGAATCCGGCAAGGAAAGCTGGCACAATCGGCTCAGAAGAAAGCAAGGAAATGCTCTTCTGGACAAAGGCAGAGTATAAACAGTTTTCAGAAGAAATGATGGATAAACCACTTTCCTACTATGCGTTCCAGTTATTGTACTGGTGCGGAATCAGATCCGGGGAGCTTTTGGCTTTAACTCCTGCGGATTTCGATTTCCAGAAGAGAACGTTGCGGATCAACAAATCCTATCAGCGTTTAAAGGGAGAAGATGTGATCAGCACTCCGAAAACAAAGAACAGTGTCCGTACTGTAACTATGCCAAAGTTCTTATGTGACGAAATGCAGGATTGTTTGAAGTTATATTACAGCCTGCAGCCGGATGACCGTATTTTCCCTGTAACTAAGTATTATCTGAACCATGAAATGGAAAGAGGATGCAAAGCAAGCGGTGTGAAAAAAATCCGGGTGCATGATCTCAGACACAGCCATGTCTCTTTGCTGATTAACATGGGCTATACAGCACTGGCAATCGGAAAAAGGGTTGGTCATTCAGCAGAAAAGATCACTTACCGATATGCGCATCTGTTCCCGTCCGTACAGCAGGATATGGCAGACCAGTTGGATGCAGAAAACATGAATGAAGAACCAAATGATAGGGAAGGAGGACTTGCGTATGTCAGCTAAATGTTTGGATAGACAGGGGCGTTGGAGAAATAAAACGGTAGCTTTTCGGGTATCACCGGAGGAGGATGAACTTCTGGAAACAGCGGTTAAATTGTCCGGTCTGACTAAACAGGATTATATTATCCGAAGATTGCAGGAAAAAGAGGTTGTAGTGACAGGAAATCCGAGAGTGTATAAGGCGTTGAAAAATGAACTGGCAAAGGTTCTGAATGAACTGAAACGTTTGAAAAAGGGTGATGATGTGCCGGAGGATTTACTGGAAGTAATCCGGCTGATCACAGTGACGATGGATGGCATGAAGGAAGAATAGAAAATGCCTTTAAGTGTCGGCAAACACCTAAAGGCAGAGATTTGGTAGAATACTCACCAAAAACTTTCTACGAGTATTCTATCAAAATCTCCACTTCCTTTCAACGGGAAAATAAGGAGGAACGATGGAAACGAACAGAGTAGAGACAAAGAAAACAGAAATAAAAAGGACGGAGTCGGATCTGAAGCTGATAAATATGGAATCAGTGGAAGTAGAGCAGATTGAATGGCTGTTCTATCCGTTTATTCCTTTTGGAAAAGTAACGATTATTCAGGGAGATCCGGGAGAAGGAAAGACTACGATGGTACTTCAGATTATTGCGAAGTTGACCAAAGGCGAAAAAATTCTTCCAGAGCAACAACAGGCAACAGACGAGAAGGATAGAGCAGAAAAGAACGTTGACTCTGATGCGAATCCAGTGGAAAGCCCGATAGAACCTGTGAATGTTATTTATCAGACTGCAGAAGATGGATTGGGCGATACTATCAAGCCTCGACTTCTTGCAGCTGGTGCAGATTGTTCCAGAGTGATGGTAATTGATGATAACGATCGGGCATTGACCATGATGGATGCCAGATTGGAAGAAGCTATCATACAGACAAAAGCCCGTCTGGTAGTTTTAGATCCAATACAGGGATTTCTTGGAGCAGAGGTGGATATGCACCGGGCAAATGAAATCCGTCCGTTAATGAAGCGTGTGGCAGTGCTTGCAGAGAAATACCACTGTGCAATCATTCTGATCGGGCATATGAACAAAAACAGTAACGGAAAATCTTCTTACCGTGGATTGGGTTCGATTGATTTTCAGGCGGCAGCCAGAAGTGTGCTGATTGTTGGGCGGATTAAAGATGAACCGGAAATCCGTGTGGTATGCCATGTGAAAAGTTCCCTTGCACCGGAAGGGAAATCAATTGCATTCCGATTAGATAAGGATACTGGATTCGAGTGGATCGGGGAATACGACATTAGTGCGGATGATCTGCTCAGTGGTGACAGCAGAGGTCAGAAAAGCCGGAAGGCAAAGGAGTTTCTGTTGGAAATATTGGCTGATGGTGGCATGGCACAGAAAAAGATTGAAGAAGAAGCGGAAAAACGAGGAATTAAGAAGAAAACCCTACGGAACGCAAAACTGGAACTGGAGATTGATTCGGTGAAACGTGGAAATCAATGGTTCTGGATGCTTCCAGAATAAAAGGAAGATGGCAAGATGACTATTTCTTAAGAACAGGGCATCTTGCCACCTTGAAAGGAGACAACATGGAAATAAAAAATGTACAGATACCATTTGCCTTGTTTAGACAGCTGGTTTCCTATCATTTGATGGAAGATCAAAGCTGTTCGGAGGAAATTTGCAAAGGGCTTATGGAGAAAGTGGAGCGTATGGCAAACCGGCAGTTATATACACAGTCGAAAACTGCTCCGACAGAGGAAGAACGGGAAAAGTCCCGTCAGGAATATCTGGACAGGCGGGGAATACCGGAAAGCTTTCGATGGTAACAGTTCTTGTTGTCTGTCCTATGACAGGAGCGTGTCACGCACCTGTAGATAGCAGACAAGGAGAAAGCTGGTAAGATGCAAGACGGAAGGTTGTGGATAAAACGACAGTGCGTTGGTGGTTTGATGGCTGTGAAGGATGCCCTGAAACGGGGCTCCCTATGGAAAACGATAAATGAAGGGAGAGTGACACAATGAGAGAAGGAAGATTAGGTTATAACAGCAATAACGGAAGATACGGTTTATTATCATCAGATTTATGGATTGACACAGGATTTCACTGCGGAGAAGGGCTGGAAGTGCTGGTTGACGATCAGTGGGTCAAGACCAGAATGGAAATGAATCCGGCAAGGGAATGGTATCTGGTGGGGACACCATACTGCGGAGATTTGGAATATGTCCGGGCGAGAATAACGGGATAAGTCAGTCATACAAGTAACGCAGGAGTAAACCGACCAACGGGAGGAATAGGTCTTCGCTCCGATTCGGTCGGTGCATAACAGACGTCCCCGGACGTCTTGCCCCCGGCAGGGCGCAAGGGGACTTTTGATGGACGGTACGGCTGTCGAAAGTGCTTTTGCGTTACTTTTGACAAAAGGAACAAAACCGCCGTATCCGGCGAAGAGTTCTTTTTATCGCCATAACTGGCGAAGATACAAATTTATGTGCCATGTCTGGCACTGGTTTCAGAAGGGGAGGTGAGAAGCATGACCATGAAAAGAACAATTAGCGGTATGATCGGAGCTGGTTCTCTGGCTCATAACAGAAGGGATTTCATAGCAGAAAATGTAGATCCGGACAGAGTACACTTGAATATTTGTTACCAGAATGAAAATCTGAAAGATGTTTATAAAGAGTTGTTTGATGATTCTGTGGAGCGATACAATGTGGGGAAAAGAAAAGACCGTCAGATTACAAATTATTATGAAAAAATCCGGCAGGGAAAACAGGAAAAACTATTCCATGAGGTCATTTTCCAGATTGGAAATTGTGAAGACATGGCTGTAGGGACAGTAGAAGGAGAACTGGCAGTGAAGGTGTTGAATGAATATATGCAGGATTTTCAGAAAAGGAATCCAACTCTCCGGGTATTTTGCTGTTATCTTCATCAGGATGAAGCTACACCACATCTGCATATTGATTTTGTTCCCTATGTGACTGGTTGGAAAGGAAAAGGGATGGATATCAGAGTTTCACTGAAGCAGGCATTAAAAAGTTTGGGATTTCAAGGTGGAAATAAACATGACACAGAATTAAATCAGTGGATAAACCACGAAAAAGAAGTGCTGGCAGATATTGCAAAGCAGTATGGGATTGAATGGGAACAGAAAGGTACCCATGAGGAACATCTGGATGTTTATAATTTCAAGAAAAAAGAACGAAAGAAGGAAGTTCAGGCTCTGGAGCAGGAAAAAGAGTATCTGACAGCAGAGAATGAGGGACTGACTGCACAGATTGCAGAATCCAAGGCAGATATTCAGCTTTTGAAAGAAGATAAGGAACAGGCGGTCAGGGATAAAGAAGCTGCAGAAAAGCGGGCAGAGAAAGCAGAAATAGAATTAAAAAGCCTAGAAGAACGTCGGGAGCAGTTACAGCCGATCATAGATAATGTCAGTAAGGAAATAAAAGAATATGGGACGGTTAAAACGCTTCTACCGGAAGCAGGAGCATTGGAACGTGCAGGAACCTATCGGGATAAAAAAGTTAAACCATTATTTATTCAAATGAAGAATAAGATTGCTGCAATGGCTGCCCAGGTAAAAGAACTTACGAAAGAAGTGGAGAAATGGAAAAATAAATACCAGAAGACAAAACAGGCATATAACAGTGTTCAGAAAGAGTTGGATGATATGCGTAAAGACAATCAGAAATTATTAGAAGAAAAGAATATGTTGCAAAGTGTTTCTGATAGATATGATCGTGTTGTGCGTGTCATGGGAATAGACACTGTGGAGGCTGCGGTACTGCAGGATATTCATAATCAGAAAGCACTGGAAGAAAAACGACGGATGGAACAAATGCCAAAAGGAAGCATTTACGAAAGATTAGCATGGGGTGCGAAAAAGAGCGAGATGGAGAATCAGCAGCGTAAGAAAAATAAAACAAAGAACAGAGGAATGGAGATATAAGTGCATGAAAAAACACATTTATGATGAAAAGAACGGATTAAGCTATACCTTGCATGGAGATTACTATTTGCCGGGTCTGGTGCTGAATGAGGAAGAACCGACATATGGGAAATATGGAATGTTGCGGAAACAATATCTGAAAGAGTATAGACCAGCAAGATATCAGTGCCTGTTATTGACTGGAAAGCTGACTGAACATCTGAATCAGATTGATCGGGATGCAAGAGAGCAGGTCGAAATGTTAATGAAGCAGATGGCAGAAGAACAGAGTGTGACAGAAACATTGAAGATACGGGATCAGATGAAGTGGGTCGGGTTGATGAATAATATCAGAACAAGTGCTGAAAAAATTGTACTGAAAGAGATCGTTTATATATAAGTTAAGAGGGCTGCCGAAAGGCGACTCTTTGTAAATGTAAGAGTGGAATTTCAGAATAGAACATGATAGAATGCTAAAAGATAAATCCGGATTTGCAGGGATAGATAATCAGAAGGAAATACTGAAAAAACAAGCATTTACGGGTATGATACGAATCGTATCACGTATGTGACCGAGCGATTCTATCATCATTTTATGTTTTTTGATAAGGTGAATGTGTCGAAAAGACAAACCCATATAGAAAGGACGTAGAATGATGAAAAAGAACGGAATGAAGAATTTACTATTTGGAGCTTCCTGTATACTTTAAAGAGTAAAGGGAATTGACCAAAAAGAATACCTCAAGTAAATTTAGATTATTACTGACCGGGCAGTTAGTAAAATCTAAAAACACAAGAG
>NZ_JBQHUC010000037.1:0-25819 GCF_052065395.1 Bariatricus sp. HCP28S3_F11
AAAAAGCGCGCCGTAATTACAGGCACGTACAAAGAGACATCATTATGGAACTGATATAATAATTCGCTGTTTTTGTGCAGGAGACAGGAACTTTATTTTGCGAGACGACACAAACGGCATCTTTTATGACAAGACCGAAGTGTGGATCGAATCCGAGAAACTGTATGAGGTCCTTTATCAATTTGAACTGGAGGTAAATAACAATGGCGAATAAGAAAAACAAGGTAAAGTTCAATATCCGCAACGTGCATTATGCAAAGCTTACCATCGGTGAAGATGGAAGTATTACCTACAGCACTCCGGTTGCAATGCCCGGTGCTGTCTCTCTTTCTCTGGATCCAAATGGTGAGCCTTCTGTTTTTTATGCAGACGGCTACGCATATTACACCATTTCGAATAACCAAGGATACGAAGGTGACCTGGAACTTGCGATGGTTCCTGAGTCCTTTAGAACGGACATCCTTAAAGAAACGATGGATGACAACAGTGTTCTTATTGAAGATGCAACGGTGGAAACAGAAAAGTTTGCACTGCTGTTTGAGTTTGACGGTGATGTGAAGAAGATTCGTCACGTGCTTTATAGCTGTGTCGCATCCAGACCTACCATTGAGTCTTCCACCAAAGAAGATGAAATCGAAGTCAAGACAGAAACGCTCACCATTACGGCAAGCCCTCTTTCCGGCGGATATGTAAAAGCACGTACTTCTGATGCGACTTTGGAAACTGCCTACAACTCATGGTACGAAAAGGTGTATCTGCCTAAGGATATGCTGCCTGCAGGAGGTGAGGCTTAATGGGACTGACTAAGACTATAGAAATTGATGGAAAGCAGGTGCCGTTTAAGGCATCTGCTGCGATTCCGCGTATTTACAGAATCAAGTTTCACCGGGATGTATATAAGGACCTTGCCGCACTGGAAAAAGCCGTAGGAAAGAATGCAGAAAAGAGCTCAAACCTGGATATGTTTTCGCTTGAGATGTTTGAAAACATTGCCTATATCATGGCCAAACACGCAGATCCGTCTATTCCTGATACACCTGAGGAGTGGCTTGATAATTTCAACACCTTTTCAATTTATCAGGTGCTGCCGAAGATTATCGAACTTTGGGGTCTTAATGTTCAGACGGATGTTCAGTCTAAAAAAAACTTCGCGCAACTGAACGCCAGATGACAACACCTCTGTTCCTGCTTCGATGCGTTCAGCTTGGGATATCGATTCGAGATCTTGACCTGCTTACCATCGGTATGGTGAATGATATGTTCGCAGAAAGCAGAAACGATGAATATCCGTATCGTGAAATTGCAGGTCAGGATGAATTCGATAATTTCTAAAGGCTGGAGGGAGGTGCTATCATGGCCGCAAACAGAATAAAAGGCATCACCGTTGAAATTGGCGGTGATACCACAAAGCTTCAGACTGCGCTCCAGGGTGTGAACAAGGAAATCAAAAGCACCCAGTCGCAGCTTAAAGATGTAGAAAAATTATTGAAGCTGGATCCCGGCAACACAGAACTCCTGGCTCAAAAAGAGAAGCTGCTGTCAGATGCAGTGAAGGAAACAAAGGAGAAGTTAGAAGCCTTAAAAACGGCGGCAGAACAGGCAAACACTGCCCTGGCGAATGGTGATATCACAAAGGAGCAGTACGATGCCCTTCAAAGAGAAATCATCGAAACGGAGGCAGAACTGAAGAAGCTGGAAACCCAGGCCAATCAGTCGGCAACGGCGGTTCAGAAAATTGCGTCAGCCGGGGAAAAGATGAAAACGGCAGGAGATAAGATTTCTTCTGCAGGTCAAAAGATGCTGCCTGTAACAGCGGCAGTGACCGGACTTGGAACAGCAGCAGTTACAACAGCGGCCAATTTTGAAAGTTCCATGAGCCAGGTTCAGGCAACTATGGGTATTACCAAGGATGCTATGAGTACGGTAGATGGTCAGACGGTAAACACGATGGATACCTTAAATGAACTGGCCAAGAAGATGGGTTCTGAAACCGCCTTCTCTGCCAGTGAGTGTGCACAGGCTTTAAATTACTTAGCCCTTGCCGGGTACGATACCCAGCAAATGTGCGACACACTTCCTACGGTACTTAACCTTGCTGCGGCGGGTGACATTGATTTGGCGTCTGCTTCTGATATGGTTACGGATGCAATGTCAGCACTTGGCATGGAAGTAAGTGAAGCCGGAACGATGGTTGACCAGATGGCAAAGACTGCATCCAGCACCAATACTTCGGTGGCACAGCTTGGCGAAGGTATCCTGACCATCGGTGCGACTGCGAAATCCGTGAAAGGCGGTACGGCAGAACTAAACACAGCACTTGGTATCTTAGCCAATAATGGCATTAAGGGTGCTGAGGGCGGCACACATTTAAGAAACATCATCCTTTCCTTGCAGAACCCTACGGATAAAGCAGCGGATGCAATGAATTCGCTGGGGCTTTCTGTGTATGATTCCGAAGGCAATATGCGTTCCATGAATGATATCCTTGGTGATTTGAACACCGCTATGGATGGAATGACGGGAGAAGAAAAGTCCAATATCATCAGTAAGATTTTTAATAAAACGGACTTATCTTCTGTGAATGCACTCCTTGCAAATACGGGTGACAGCTGGGATGAACTGCAGCAGTCCATTACCAATTCCGGTGGTGCGGCACAGCAAATGGCGGATACACAGCTTGATAACCTGCAGGGTCAGCTTACGATTTTAAAGTCAGCCTTAGAGGGACTGGCGATTTCTCTTGGTGAGCTGCTTATGCCTTATATCAAGATGATCGTGGGCTGGATTCAGTCGTTTGTTGACTGGCTCAATTCCCTTGATGAAGGAACGCAGAAGATCATCGTGACCATCGCCCTTGTGGCGGCTGCAGTGGGACCAATTCTTATCATCGTCGGGAAGGTCATATCTGCAGTAGGTACGATTATGACCATTGTGCCAAAGGTGGTCAGTTTAATAAAGGGTGTTCAGAGTGCTTTTGCATTGCTTAACACCACAATGCTGGCAAATCCTATCATGTTAATCATTGCAGCAATAGCAGCTTTAGTGGCTGCTTTTATTTATTTGTGGAATACCAATGAAGGCTTCAGGCAATTCTGGATTGACCTTTGGGAAAACATCAAGAATGCGGTGACAGTAGCTGTTGAAGCAATCGGTCAGTTTTTGACAACAGCTTGGGAGTTTATCAAGACAACTGTTGTAACTGTTTGGACTGCTATCTCTATGTTCTTTACTGCAATTTGGGAGGGCATCAAAAATACTGTTTCAACAGTAGTGAATGCGATAAAGACCACTATCACAAATATCTTCAATGCCATTAAGACAACGGTTACCACGATTATTACGGCAATCCATACCACGATTACCACGATTTTTACCAACATCTGGACTTCCATTACCACCACAGTTGGAAATATAAAAAATGCGATTGTAAATGGACTTACTGCCGCCTTCAACTTTATCAAGAGCATTCCCGGACAGGCCCTTCAGTGGGGCAAGGATATGATCCAGGGGATTGTCAATGGTATCAGAAGCATGATTGGTGCTGTCAAGGATGCGGTGAGCAGCGTTGCAAGTGCAATTAAATCCTTCCTCCACTTTTCTGTCCCGGATGAAGGACCACTTACAGATTATGAATCCTGGATGCCGGACTTTATGCATGGCTTGGCAAAGGGAATCGACAAATCTAAGAGTGCAGTGGAAAAGGCAATCGATGGTGTGGCATCCACAATGAACTTAGATGGAGTTATTCCAAATATGAGCGCTTCTTTAAATGCGAACGTTTCCGGTGTGGATGGAGGAAGTGAAAATGCAAGCGTCACATTAAACCAGCCTATCATGCTGGATGGCAAGACGATCACCACACTTGTATCACAGATTCAATATCGTCAGGGCAAAGCATCCCTCAGAAATCTTGGTACGGTGTAGGAAGGAGGTACTCGATGGCAGAAGTATATAAAAAGACACTCATCCATGAATGGAATTTTCTTGGAGAGGAAAGAACAGAGGATGAAAGACTGACCGATACGGTCGGTGGTGTCAAAGTAAAGCTTGGATATAATGCTTCTTTGCAGCCGGAAGGAATTTACCTTTCCTATGGTGATGCCAATTATATGAAGGCATATGCCCTCATGGAAAATGTCGTGGGAAGAGGCTGCCTTTTGGAGGTTGATGTAGCCTCCTTTAAAGGCAACTGGGATTCTGACCAGCATGGCAGATTTATCATGATGGATGATTCCTCTACGTCATTTGATGAGGGTCTTGTCTTCAATGCCACAAAACAGTTATGGTGCTTCAATGACAGTACCTATGGCTGGGATGAAGGCTTTGCAGGACTTGATAAAAATGCTTTCTCCGGCAAAACGGTCGGCATTGAAGTAACCGATGAAGGTGTTGTTACCTTATTTGTAGATGGGGATGAGATTGGCAAAGCCGGAAACAAAATGGCAGCAAAGAATGTCAACCTGGCTATTGGTTCATCCTCAAGAGCAGCTACTGGTGCAACGGTGTCAGGAATCCGAATTTACAGTATTGAAGCAGAAAAATACTATACCGTTCGCTTCTTAAACAAAGATGGCACGGATGTCATTTCTACGCAGTATGTGATTCAGGGGGAGGATGCCGAGGCACCCGTACCGCCAAGATATGAAGGCTTTATTTTTATCGGTTGGAGTGCCTCCTTTCAAAATGTGCAGGAGGATATGACCGTCTATCCAAGGTACAGAGAAATCCCGCCGCATCCAAGACTAAACTTTTATTCATCCACAGAAGATGGCGGCAGCGGAGAATTAATCAAATCCTACCAAGGAGTCAATGCCTGCAGCATCGTTCAAAAACTCGATGGGGAATGTACGATAGAGTTTACCCTGATGACCAGACAGACCGAAGGTGTGGTTTCTCTCAAAGACCGTGTTGAGGTTGATGGTCTGGTCTTTTATGTCACAGAGATAAAAAAGAGTATTTCAAGCGGCATCTGTTACACAAAGATGTCCGGTGACCATATTTCGTTTTTGCTGAATGAAGAGAAATATACGGTGCAGTCCTTTGAAATGTCGGATACCCCAAGAAATATCATGAAGGTATTGCTTGCGGATACACCATTTACTGTAGGTGAGGTGGATTTCGACAAGAAGGTAACGCTCCTTATCAACAGAGAAGTAACCAGACGAGCCTGTGTGATGCAGCTGATTGCAATGGTCGGAGGCGAGATTGAATATGACGGATATTCTATCGGAATAAGAAAGCATATCGGCTCTGAAACCGCAATTGACATCATGAAATCTTCCTTGGTTCAGGATATCAGCTACAGCCACAATGTTTCGGAGAATACGACAAGCTATACATTATCACTGTATCAAAAAGGCAAGCTTGCCCTTGGTGATGAGATAAAGATCCACTTCAAGCCGTTATCAATCGATTCTCAAAGCCGGGTGGTGGGTATGGACTGGAATCCGTTTAACTACAAGGAGGTAAGCATTACGGTTGGCCAGTATCTTCCTACGATTAACGATTCTCTGTATGAGATTGCAGGAGAGGTTTCCGATATTCGGGAGGCAACTGCGAAATACACGGTTGAATTTGGGGAGATGATTGGAAACGGCACGTTTTATTTTACAAGGTCCTATCGTGACCGTCCTTATTTTCATATCCATACCAATGACGGAACAACAGGAACTGTTGAACTGTTAAAGCTGGATACCTATGAGTTTAATCCGTATATCGGAGCAAGGCTGACCGGGGTGAATTCGACAACGAGTACGCTTCTGGTCTTTTATTGTACGGTTCCTGCGGATGCTGATTACACAGAGGAGGAGATGCAGTCATGACAAATATCTTTGACGGTGAAAAATATAAAGAGGCTTCTTTGAAAGCTATCGAGTTTATCAAGCGTCAGCTTAACGTCAATAACTACTCTCTTTTTCCAAAGCTTGCAGAGGACTATGATTCGGGATACACAGGCAGGATCATTGCCAGAGTGGATATGCCGCCTGATGCAAAGATCAATTTTCCCAATTATATCTACTGCGACCAGTTCTATGATGAGAAATACCAGGGTGTTGTTTCGGGAAAGCATAAGAATATCACAGAAGCAAGAAAGAACCTGGCGGTGGAGGTAACCACTTATACCGACCAGCAGTATCGTTCTGCTCTTTGCTTTCTACACGCTGACGGTACCTGGAAAAGCGAGGTCTATTATCGTGAAACGGACTATTATGGCGTAGGGGATTTAATTACTTGTTCGGAAACCTACTGGTACAGGCAGGATGTCATCATCAATGAAAACGGATCAAACGGCATTAAGGGTTTCACCCTAAAATACTACAAATGGGTCGATGATAACGGAGAAGAAGTAGATCCCGATAACTTGCCGGGAACCGTAAAGGAAATCATCAATCCGGTGCCGATTGACCCGGATACCGGAGAGCCAATGCGGGAATCGTTTCTGTATGCCAAAACATACACCTTAAGGCCAACGCTGATTGATGATACGATTATTGATGACGCACTTCCACGATATGCCGACTTTGATGCATCCTTATATGTTTTTGAGGATGTTGAGTATTTGACAGAAACCACGAACATCATTTATGACGGTACTGTTGGCTCAGGGGACCTTCCAAACAATCCTCCGATTCTGCCAGATGAACCAAAGCCGTTTATCAGGGATTCCATTGTGCAGCCGGGTGCTGAGAAGGGCAAACTCATTATTACCTGGATAACGAACTTTACTTCTGACTGCGCACTGACGCTTGATGGTGACAGTTACAATGTTTCCGGTGCAGTGGTGGTTCCGGGCTATTATACTTACCATGCCGTTGTATCCGCTTCATTGAATGCAGCACATACCTACTCGATTTCCGGCAAAGGAACAAGTGTAACGAAGTCCTTTCGGTACAACGACAGTAACCGTTATCTGATTTGCGGAGACCCGCAGATCATCGACCAGTCCTCGGCAGATGTATGGTACAAGGTTCAAAAGATATTAGATCCACTCCCGGCACTGATTATCAGTATGGGTGACCAGGTGGATGCCATTACGGATGCTCTTACCCGAACAGAGCAGTTTCATCTTTTTACAAAAGAGCATTCCGTTCCGATTGCCACGGTAAGAGGAAATCATGACAAAAATACAAACTACTTCGGTCACTTTGGTCTGCCGGATAATGCGGATGAGGCGGATTTTTACTTTAAGAATAATGATGTGCTGTTTATCAGCATCGATACCAACAGTGCAGATGTGGAAAAGCATAAGACCTTCATCAAGAGGGCGCTGGATAATAACAGCTATCGATGGGCAATTCTTTTGATGCATCACAGTCTGTACTCTACAAGTAAACGAGCCTTGACAACGCAGATAAAGACACTGCGTGAAGGTCTGACCAGCTTTATCGTTGATGAAACTGATATTTGCATGGTGCTTGCGGGACATGAACATTTCCTTTGCAGGACAACTTATCCCGGAAAGCTGTTCTTTACGGCGGCAACAAGCACCGGTTCCAAGTATGAGGTGGATGATTATCAGGCAGCGCCCTGGAATGAACTGACCATAAATACAAATATTCCAAAATATACGGTCATGGATGTCTATGAGGATCAGATTACCCTTAATACCTATGATATGGAAGGTAACCTTGTTGACACCTGCAGCGTAAGTTAGGAGGTTCTATGGGGTATATTGCTTTTACAAAATCCTTTGCAGGAAAGAAAATTGTCCGAGTCCATGATGTAAACTCGGATGTAACGGTTGGTGTTACCGGAAGCGGATATGAAGAATGGTATCGATATCCGGCTTCCTTTCTGATTCCGGAGGATGATCCGCAGTTTAGCAAAGAAGGAAACACCGCCAATGGTGCCTACGGTTATATGCTAAATTCTAGGTGCTGGTCTTACGATGTAGGACTGGCACTTTTGGTTTTCAGTACCTCCGGTGATTGGGATATTGTGATGGAGATGCTTCACCGATTGAAGGAAGATCAGAATGCCGATGGCAGCTGGAACTTCTCCTATGACATTTACATAGGAAAGCTGTTCCATGATTATGTAAGAACAGGAGCAATCGGTTGGGTTGTGTGGGGTATCTGCTATGCAATCCTTCAGATGGGTACCTTTTGTGATGAGAAGCATGGCTTTAAAAAGATGCTCATGAAGGCTGGCGAGTGGATCTTATCAAGACAGGTAACCGATACAAAAGACCCGCGATACGGGCTTCTTCGCGGTGGGTATGGTGCCTATGACAGTGAATACAGGTACTCCGATGTGGAAATCGAGTGGTGTTCCACAGAGCATCAATGCTCCACGCTCCAAGCCTTGGAAGGACTGTCGCTTGTATTAAATGACAAAAAGTATAAGGAGGCAGCGGAACTGGTTCGAGATCAGTTGTTCTTAAAATGCTATGACGAAAGTAATGGCAGATTTTATCAGGGCATCAATGGTGGAAAGCCTGATAAAGCATGGGCGCTTGACTGTACGACCTGGGCAGGCAGTTTAATTTTCTCTGTGGTTCATACCGATACGGCGAAGAAATGCTTTCATACGGCAAGGGATGTGTATCTGACGGAGAATAAACAAATCATACAAAGCAGTGATAAGGAACACTACAACATGAGGTACTCCAGTTCGGAGCAATTTGCCGGATTTAAGCCTTATAGTGACAAGGCCCCGGATTATGAAGGGGCACCGGATATCGTCTGGACGGAGGGAACGCTTGGCTATGCAGCACTTGCATTATGTGTCGGTGAAGAGAAAGAAGCGAAAAAGTATGTGGATGAATGCATTGCTTTACAAAATTGTGATGGGTGTACAGGCGGTGTTATTTATGTCACAGAAACCTATGCCTCACTTCCCTGGGAGTTTCATGTGTGGGAAAGCGTGGTTTCTTCAGCGTGGCTATATCTGATCATCAACAACCCGGATGTACTGTTTCCACGAACACTTCGCCAGGTTTATTACATGGTAAAAACTTATAACATAAAGGACGAAAGGCCATAAAGCAGCTCAAAAGGGGCTGCTTTTTTCATACAAAAATTTAAGGAGGACAAGTCAATGAAGGATTTTTGGAATGTGATTCAATTCGTATTTACTGCTGTCGGAGGGTGGCTTGGCTACTTTCTGGGAGGATGTGACGGTTTGCTGTATGCGCTAATTGCGTTTGTGGCAATCGACTACATTACCGGTGTGATGTGTGCCATTGCAGACAAGAACTTATCCAGTGAAGTCGGATTCAAGGGCATCTGCAGAAAGGTGCTGATTTTCCTGCTGGTTGGCATCGGAAACATTATTGATGTCCAGGTGATGGGGGCACCCGGTATCCTGCGAACGGCAGTGATTTTCTTCTATCTCTCCAATGAAGGTGTATCTCTTTTGGAGAATGCCGCACACTTGGGTCTGCCCGTGCCGGATGCCATCAAGAAGGTACTGGAACAGTTGCATGACCGTTCTGACGGGAAGGAGGAACAGTAATGGCTTATACCAACAGTCCTCTGGTATCCTATACCAGAATCTCTCCCAACCGTACTATAAACCGCAATCATGCCATTGATACCATCACCATCCACTGCGTTGTGGGTCAGTGTTCGGTGGAAACCCTCGGTAATATTTTTGCACCGGAGAGCAGACAGGCATCATGCAACTATGGCATTGGTGCGGATGGCCGAATCGGTATGTATTGTGAGGAGAAAGACCGCTCATGGTGTTCTTCCAATGCAGCCAATGACCACCGTGCTGTTACAATTGAAGTAGCATCGGATACGAAACATCCGTATGCGGTCAATGACAAAGCATATGCCGCACTGATTGACCTTTGCACGGATATCTGTAAGCGTAACGGCATTAAGAAGCTTTTGTGGAAAGCAGATAAGTCTCTTATCGGGCAGGTGGACAAGCAAAACATGACCGTCCACAGATGGTTTGCCAATAAATCTTGTCCGGGAGATTATCTGTATAACCGCCATTCGGAGATTGCGGAACTGGTAAACAAACGTATTTCCACTGATGAAAAAGCTGATGCCAAAGGACTGCAGGCACCTGTATTCAAGGACATGGCGGAGGCGGATGTGATAAAGAAGGTCGGCTCTTTGTTTATTGCTGACCAGAAAGCAAGCGGAGTGCTTGCATCCGTTTCCTTGGCACAGTTCATCCTTGAGTCCGGTTACGGAAAATCCGAACTTGCCCAGAATGCCAATAATGTATTCGGCATGAAGAAATCTCTCTCCGGCAACACATGGAGTGGTTCTTCCTGGGATGGCAAGTCGGTTTATGCCAAGGAAACAAAGGAGTGGGATGGCAGCAAGTACATCACGATTACTGCAGATTTCAGAAAGTATGACTGTGTGGAGAAATCCATCGCAGACCATTCTGCTTATCTGCTTGGAGCAAAGAACGGCAGTAAACTGCGCTATGACGGTTTGAAGGGCTGTGCGGATTATAAGAAAGCGGTACAGATCATCAAGGACGGAGGCTATGCTACCTCTCCGACCTATGTGGAGAATATCTGCAGCATCATCGAAAAGTGGGACCTGACCCAGTACGATGCGAAAGCAGACACGGTTACTTGGTATCGAGTCAGGAAATCATGGGAAGATGCGTCCTCGCAGATCGGTGCATTTAAGATTCTGAAAAATGCCAAAGCGTGTGCGGACAAGAATCCGGGGTACCTTGTTTTTGATGACAAAGGTGTCGTGGTATATGGAAAGACAGAATTCGATCCATATCTTGTGAGAGTGTCCGTTGCTGATTTGAATATCCGCAAAGGCCCCGGAACGAACTATGCAAAAACCGGGAACTTTACGGGAATAGGTGTCTTTACCATAATTGCCGAAGAGAATGGACAAGGTGCATCTCGATGGGGCAAGCTAAAGAGCGGTGCCGGATGGATTTCGCTTGATTATGCAAAGAGAATATAAACAGTCTATGCCTGCTTGGGAGTGAATCCTGGGCAGGCATTATTTTTTGCCTTCAAGGGGGTTCGATTCATCCTGTCTTTTCGCATATAGGCAGAGGGAACATTTCCATTGTTTTAAAGATTGGAGGAATCGAAATGGAAGTACAAAGAATAGAAAACTTTAAGATACCGAATGCCGTGGCACATGAGATTACACAGGAAGAATTGCAGCGAGATTTTGACTATTACAGGGCACAGAAAGTGTTGGAAACCATGTTTATGTTCGGCATGATTTCTGTGGATGAATTCCACAAAATATCGGCTGTAAACCGCAAAACTTTCTCACCGTTTCTGGCGGAGATTATGGGCTAAATGACTTGCTATTTCTGCGATAGTACGGGAATATGTCACTGCCCAAGAAGCGAGGTGAGTTGATGAAAAAGATAACAAAAATCGGGACAAATGAACCCCTGGCTGAGAAGAAAAAATTGAAGGTTGCTGCCTACTGCCGAGTATCTACGGCAAGTGATGAGCAGCTTATCAGCCTTGAAGCACAAAAGGCACATTATGAAAGCCACATCCGTGCCAATGACGAATGGGAGTATGTAGGCCTTTATTATGATGAGGGTATCACGGGTACCAAAAAGGATGTTCGTGCCGGACTTCTTTCCATGATTGCTGACTGTGAGGCCGGTAAGATTGAATTTATTATTACCAAGTCCATCAGCCGATTTGCCCGTAACACTACGGATTGCCTGGAGATGGTACGAAAACTGACAGATCTGGGCATTTCCATTTTCTTTGAAAAAGAGAATATTAACACGGGTTCAATGGAGAGTGAACTGATGCTTTCCATTTTGAGCAGTCTGGCAGAAAGCGAGTCGGTATCCATTTCCGAAAACAGCAAATGGTCGGTGCAGAAACGCTTTCAGAACGGGACCTTTATCATTTCCTATCCACCATACGGATATGAAAACGATAACGGTACGATGGTTATTGTGCCGGAGCAGGCAGAGATTGTTAAAGAGATTTTTGCAGCCTGCCTTGCAGGTAAAGGCACTCATGCGATAGCCAGAGAATTGAATGCCCGTGGCATCAAGACAAAAAGGAGCGGTAAATGGAGTGCGGGCACAGTGAACGCCATTCTTAACAACGAAAAGTACACAGGTGATGTGATTTTTCAAAAGACCTACAGTGACAGCAGTTTTAACCGTCACATCAATTATGGTGAGCGTGATCGTTTCCTTTGCGAGAACCATCATGAGCCGATTATCAGCCATGAGGATTTTGAAAAGGTACGTGCAGTGCTTGACCAGAGAGCAATAGAGAAAGGCAACGGCACAGATACCTACCGATATCAGAACCGTTACTGTTTCTCCGGCAAAATTAAATGTAGTGAATGCGGTACTACTTTTAAGCGCAGGCAGCATTATAAGCCAAGCGGCAATTATGTGGCTTGGACTTGCGGAAAGCACCTGGAAAACAAGAAAGAATGCTCCATGCTCTACATTTCTGATGAGAGCATTAAGCTGGCTTTTCTGACCATGATGAATAAGCTGACCTACGGTCACCAAGTGATATTGAAGCCGCTGCTGCGAACACTGCGAGGGATGGATGACAAAGACCGATTGCTTCGTATTCAGGAATTAGATATTTGCATTGAAGGAAACACCGACAGGAAACAGATTCTTACAAGCCTAATGGCAACAGGGGTATTAGAACCTACTGTATTCAATAAAGAAAATGCCGCTCTTGTTATGGAAGAACAAAGGCTACGGGCAGAAAAAGAAAAGTTAGTTAATTTCGTTGGCGGGGATAAGACACGAATTAAGGAACTGCAAAAACTGATGGCTTTTACATCCAAGGACATGATGCTGACGGCATTTGAGGATGAAACTTTTCTTGCCTTTGTGGAAAGCATCACGGTGGAGTCCAGGACAAAGATTGTGTTCCACCTAAAATGCGGATTGAATCTAACGGAAAGGTTGGTGAACTAAATGACAGCACATATCCCATACGGATATCGCATTGTAGACGGAAAGGCTGTTGTCGATGAGGTTCAGGCAGAACAGGTCAGAAGCTTTTTTGAAGAGTACATTTCCGGTAAGGCACTAAAGGTTGCTGCAGAAAATGTGGGACTAAAGATTTTTCACGGAAGTGCCGGAAGGATGCTTCGAAATACCCATTATCTTGGGGATGATTATTACCCCGCCATTATTGATCAGGAACTGTTCGACAAAGCCGAGAAAGAAAGGCAATCCAGAGCCAGTCAGCTTGGCAGGGTCAGAGAACTGAAGGGCAAAGAAATGCCTGCCGTTCCCCTGTGTTTTACAATGGGTCGACAGACAAAGGTTTTCTATGACCCTTTCGAACAGGCTGAATATGCCTATAGTCTGATAGAAAGTGAGATGAATGCAAATGGAAACAGTTAAAAACATAACGGTGATTCCGGCACGTAGACGTGTTGGCAACACTGCGAAAGAATCTGAAATACCGAAACTACGTGTAGCAGCCTACTGCCGAGTTTCCACCGATAGTGATGAGCAGGCAACCAGTTATGAGGCACAGGTAGAGCATTACACGGATTACATTCGCAAGAATCCGGAATGGGAGTTTGCTGGAATATTCGCGGATGACGGAATATCCGGAACCAATACCAAAAAGCGAGAAGAGTTCAACCGCATGATTGACGAGGCTATGGCGGGCAAAATCGATATGATTGTTACCAAGTCCATAAGCCGATTTGCGAGAAATACTTTAGACTGCCTAAAATATATCAGACAGCTTAAGGAAAAGAATATTCCCGTTTATTTTGAGAAGGAAAACATCAATACGATGGATGCCAAGGGCGAGGTACTGCTTACCATCATGGCGAGTCTTGCACAGCAGGAAAGCCAGTCCTTATCACAGAATGTCAAGTTGGGATTTCAGTACCGCTATCAGCAGGGACAGATTACTGTGAACCACAACCGTTTTCTTGGATATACCAAAGATGAAAAGGGACAGTTGATTATCGAACCAGATGAAGCGGAGGTGGTCAAACGAATCTTCAGAGAGTACCTTGAGGGTGCAAGTTTGCAGCAGATTGGCAGAGGTTTAGAAGCGGATGGTATTTTGACGGGTGCCGGGAAAAAGAAATGGCGGGCAGAGACCCTGCAGAAAATCCTCAAAAACGAAAAATATATCGGAGATGCCCTTCTTCAGAAGACCTACACGGTGGATTTCTTGGAGAAAAAGCGTGTTCCAAATAATGGCTTGGTGCCACAGTATTATGTAGAAAACAGCCACGAAGCCATTATTCCCCGCGATCTTTATATGCAGGTGCAGGAAGAGATGGTGAGACGAGCCAATCTCCGCAGCGGTCAGAACAGAAAGAAACGTGTTTATAGCAGCAAGTATGCATTGTCCAGCATTGTGTATTGTTCCAAATGCGGGGACATCTACCGCAGGGTTGTATGGAATAACCGAGGAAAGCGATCTATCGTGTGGCGCTGCTGCACCAGGGTGGAACACGGTCCGGGAGCCTGCAATGCCGATGCTATCCATGAATCAGAATTACAAAACCTTGTGGTTCGAGCCATTAACATGGCACTTGGTCAAAAGGATACCATGTACGATGTCCTGCAGCGAAATGTAGAGGCGGTGCTTACGGGAACAGACGGTATTTCCCTTGACGAGATTGACACAAGGCTGGAAGAATTGCAGAAAGAACTGCTGAATGTGGCAAATGCCAAAGGAAACTACGACAGCATTGTCGATGAGATTTATAGGCTTCGTGAGGCAAAGCAGAATGCCCAGGTGGAGGGAGCGGAGCGTGAAGGCATGAAACAGCGAATCAGTGAAATGCAACAGTTTCTCGCAGAGCAGACGCAGGACATCACTGAATACGATGAGCAGTTGGTTCGAAGGCTGATTGAGAAAATCACGGTCTACGATGAGAAAGTTATCGTGGAATTCAAATCCGGCACAAGCGTGGATATCCACAGGTGAATACAGTTCAGATTATTGGCACCTCGCTTCGGCGGGGTGCTTTTTTGTATATACTCATGAGTTTATTAGTATTGACAAAATACTAATAAAATGGTTATACTGGATGGGAGATTATTGTACCTTTTGGGAGGCGGTGTAATATGGAAAAGAAAATTAGTTTTACCGTAGATTCTGATATATATGAGAAGTTTTGTCTTGCATTGAACCTTACAAAGGAGAGTGAGGATTCAGCTATTGAAACTTGTATGCGTTGGTATATTGCAAAATCGTTTGAAAAAGCCTCTCAGGAATACAATCCAAAGGCTGCAAATAGGGCTAATGAAAGCAAAGATTATTACGGAAAAGCAATTCAGCGTATTCCTGTATGGTCATTAAAACCTACTCAGTACAACCACAAAATTATCAGAGCATACTTCGAGGCAGTAGATATTGCCGGAGAAGCTACTTTGACAATGATGGAGAGGCTGTGTAGTGATAAGAATCATCCCGACCTGTATGTTCCGACTTTCAAAAACAACTACTCACAGATGAAGATTGACGGTCCTAAATCACATGGAAAAGTTTTTGAAGATGATGGTGAAAGAGTATGGATTTGGAGTGAGGTTGAGACAGTCTTACTGCAATACAAAAATAGCTTTTATCAGGGAGGGGAGTAAACATGAGCGTATTAATTGACAGCAGCGTTACGATATATGAGGTTATTCAGAATATAAAAGATGGCAAGTACGTAATGCCTGCGTTCCAAAGACAGTATGTATGGAGCATGGAGCAGATTGAAAAGCTGTGGGACTCCATTCTTTTGGATTATCCGATTGCTACATTCCTATTCTGGCATGTCGATGATGACAATGTAACATGGGATACTTATTTCTGTAATTTCCTATCCTCTGTTACATTTGATAGCCGCAAGCAGGCTGACAGCGTAAATTATGAATTATCGAGCATTGATGTAAAACTAACCGATACGGCAGTACTTGACGGGCAGCAGAGACTCACTTCTCTCTATTTGTCCCTGTTTGGTGATGCGTTCATCCGTCAGAAACACGCACGGAAAAAATCTGGCGGTGGCATCGTTACAAAACTTCTGATTGAACTTAACAAGAACAAGCTGACCGTAGATGAAGAAGAATACAACAGCAAGAAATATGACATCAAGTTCAGCGAAAAAGTAGGTAAATTGAGTCCGACTCAGTTCGAAATCAGAAAGATTCTTGAACCGAAGTTCCAGGATGAAACTACCAGAGAAAAAGCCATCGAAGATGCAATTACAAATGTTCCAGCAGACAGCAAGGATTATGCGAGGGGCATCTTAAATAAACTCTATGAGAAGATTTTTGTTGAAAAGCTTATTCGTTATACTGAAATCCGGGATATGAAACAGGATGATGCTCTGGAGATGTTCGTTCGTTTCAATAGTGGTGGTAAGGCACTTCGTAAGTCGGAAATCACTATGTCGATCTTGGAGGCTTACTGGCCAAGTGCGAAGACAGAGTTTGGGAAACTGCTTGTAGACTCTTATGCCGGATTCGGTTCCGATTTTATCATCAGAGCAGCGCTGATGCTTTATGGTGATGTCATCAAGTCGAACATCAACAAGCAGATAGCGGAAGAATTGAAGAATAACTGGAGTGAGTTCAAGAAGGCACTTAAGAACCTGGAAGCACTCCTCAAGGAAATGAAGATTGAAGTCAGCCGTTTCTCAAGCAGTTGGAATGTCCTACTCCCTATTGTATATTTTATTTATTATAATCCTGATTATAAAGACAATACAGAAGGCATTCGTGCTTACCTGGTAAGAGCCGTTCTGTTTACCTATTTCCAGTCAGGCACCACAAGTAAATTGCAACAGATGAAGAGCAATATCAATGAAAACGATTATGAGATTACTGTTGATATGCTGAATCAGATGAATGAACTTCGTGTAACCGATGGCAAGATTGAGGATATTCTCAATTCTGAAAAAGGCAGTCGTGTTGCCGGAGAGGCTCTTTACTATCTCAGTCTGGATTGGATTAACAAGAACTTCAAGTACGAACAGGATCACCTGCATCCGTATGACAGATTTGATGGTAGCAAGCCTGTTTCGGTAACTATGGATGCATGGCGCAGATGGCGTGGAAATCGTAACCGTCTTCCTAACCTCCAGCTTCTTGAAGGTCGCAGCAATGGCAGCAAAAATGATATGCCGTTGATTGAGTACTATAATGATATGAACGATGATCAGAAGGCAAAGTTCCGTAAGGAGGCGTTCATCCCGGATGAAGTTGGGTTAGAACTTGAGCATTTTGAAGAGTTTTATGAAAAACGTAAGGAATTGTTGACAGAAAAAATCCGTCAGATACTTGGATAAAAATAGTATTAGATGAATTGGAGGTGTACCACAGTGGCTGATATGAAACAGATACACGATTTCGCTGTCAAATGGTGCGATAAATTTTGTGATCAGAACATTAATTACATAGATTTGGTTGACCACTTTATGGCTGATGATTGTGCTGCTCTTGGTTTTGAGATGGACTGTGGCCACGCTTTTTCTGAAAGATATGGACAGGCAGCAAACAACTATGAGGCTCTGGACAGAATCATTGATGATGTCACAGACATCCCCCTGCTTGGGTCTGCAATTTATTCTCAATGGAGATATTTCAACCATTGGGCGTATGACGCAGCAGAAATATTGGAACCCCAAAACCGAGCGTGGTTTATTCTGTCATTAAGCCGATTGGCATTACTTTCCGGGGAGAATCCATTTATTTTCCAAGGCACACTGAAAAAGATGCGTATTGTATCAAATAATATCTGTTACGGTCCCATGCCGGATCCTGATGACGAAGTGGAACAACACCTTACCATTAATGATGAAGGTCGCGTTTGGTTTTCCGGATATAACTTTGGCCACAGTGGAGAAAGATACGAAAAAGCACGAAGTAAGATTTTTAAAATTGAAAAAGTTGCTACTGACAGATTACTCTGTGCAATTGCAGCTTATTTTGGCAACGAATACGATGAAATTTTTGCTACAGATATTGGTAATTGGGAGATGGAACTAACAAATACCGAGGGAACAGTTTATAAATTCCGTGGTTCGCTGTGTGCTGATTTTGTCTATGAGGGCATCGATTTATCTGACCTTGTACGTGATACTGTTGGTATCAAGTATTGTTTACTGTGGGCAATGCGGTGATATTTACCGACGAGTACATTGGAATAACCGAGGTTACAAGTCTATTGTTTGGAGATGTGTTAGTCGTTTAGAGGAAAAAGGCTCTGAATGTACGGCACCTACCATAAATGAGGAAACATTACAGGCAGCAGTGGTTAAGGCTATTAACGAACTTTTGACTAACAAAGAGCCCTTCCTCTCAACGTTACAGAAAAACATAGCTACCGTCCTCAATGAAGAAAATGATAATACCACCGATGATATTGATAGAAGATTGGAAGAGTTACAACAACAGCTCCTTATACAAGCAAAATCAAAAAATGACTATGAAGATGTGGCTGATGAAATTTATCGACTTCGGGAGTTAAAGCAAAATGCACTTGTAGAGAATGCAGATCGAGAAGGGAAAAGGCAACGAATCGCTGAAATGACTGATTTCTTGAATAAACAGTCACGTGAACTGGAGGAATATGATGAGCAGTTGGTAAGGCGGCTTATTGAAAAAGTAACGATATATGAAGCTAAGCTCACCGTTGAATTCAAGTCTGGGATTGAGATTGATGTAGAAGGGTAATCTTTAGAAAGAGAACAGAAGAATTATATTGAATTTTTGAAGATAATATGATATAATAAAACGACTTGGAGGTGGAAGAATGTATAACTTTTCTTGCTAATTATATGATGCATAATAAGATATTTAAAGAAACGGCTATAGAACCGTTTGTTTTGTTATGCAAATTGCAAGAAAGTTAAGTATTCTACACTCAATAATACATTACAGTAACCTTATGTATAACAAAAGGTAATAATAGTATTTGTTTTTGAGCCGTAAGAATTTACTTTCTTGCGGCTTTTAATATTTGTAAAAGAAAGGAAGATAAACGTGATAGACAATGATACTATGTCATTCATGACAAAATCCATGCAGAGTTGGATAACATTATAGAGTAATTAATGCCGAAAACCGACTTTGCTTATAAAATTTTTATAATGTAAAGGAGGAAGAAATATATGTCCTTAATAAATGTTTCAAATCTAACTTTTTCATATGAAGGAAGTTATGACAATATTTTTGAAAATGTAAGTTTTCAGATAGATACAGATTGGAAACTCGGTTTTATTGGAAGAAACGGACGCGGTAAAACTACTTTCTTAAATTTACTGCTTGGCAAATATGCGTATTCCGGCAATATAAGTTCTACAGTTAAGTTTGAGTATTTTCCTTATGATGTGGAAGATAAGAGTCTATATACAATTGAAGTAATGAAGAGTATTTGTACGGAATGTATGGATTGGGAGATTTTTCGTGAAATATCATTGCTTGATGTTCAAGAAGATGCTTTATATCGTCCGTTTAATACACTATCAAATGGTGAGCAAACAAAGGTCCTTCTTGCAGCTTTATTCCTTACAGCGAGTTGTTTCCTGCTTATTGATGAACCTACAAACCATCTTGACATCGATGCACGTAATGTAGTGCAAAATTATTTGAAACGCAAGAAGGGGTTTATTTTGGTATCTCATGATAGAAGCTTACTTGATCAATGTGTTGACCATATACTATCTATCAATAAAACGAATATCGAAATCCAAAAGGGAAATTTTACTTCTTGGTGGGAGAACAAAACGTTACAAGATAATTTTGAACTGGCAGAAAACAAGAAACTCCTTAAAGAAATAGGAAGGTTGTCTTATGCAGCAAAACGTAGTTCAAACTGGTCAAATAAAGTAGAAAAAAGTAAATATGGAACAACAAATTCTGGTTCAAAACTGGATAAGGGTTATGTTGGACATAAGGCTGCAAAAGCTATGAAACGTGCCAAAAATATTGAGTCAAGACATCAGGAAGCTATTTCACAAAAATCAGAACTGCTCCACAACATTGAACAATATGACGACTTAAAAATTTCGCCACTTGAATTTCACAAAGAGTGGCTAATAGAAGCGAATGATTTATCATTGTCTTATGGAGATAAAGAAGTATGCAGTAATCTTAATTTCAGAGTCAATATTGGTGATAGAGTTGCCATTATCGGAAAAAATGGGAGTGGTAAGTCTAGTATCCTAAAATTGATTAATGGAGATGATATTAAATTTACCGGAAATTTTATGTTAGCAAGTGGACTAAAAATTTCTTATATTTCGCAAGATACTTCATATTTAAAAGGTAATCTATCTGAATTTGCCTATAATAATAAGATCGATGAAACTCTATTTAAAACGATTCTTCGTAAACTGGATTTTAATAGAGAGCAGTTTGATAAGAGCATGGAGGATTTTAGTGCTGGTCAGAAAAAGAAAGTACTAATTGCTAAAAGCCTTTGTGAAAGTGCACATTTGTATATATGGGATGAGCCATTGAACTATATTGATATTTTTTCACGTATCCAAATTGAAAAAATGATTTTGGAATATTGTCCTACACTATTGTTTGTGGAGCATGATGATGCTTTTTGCAATAATATTTGTACGAAAAATATTAATTTATATTTGTAGAGATTTTGAGTTGCCACAATAACTAAAAGATATTTACATGAAAGGGTGAAGAAATGTTAAAACAAAAAGAATTAATTGCAAACGTTAAGAATCTTACTGAGTCAGATGAACGAATTACAGCTTGTATGATGTATGGATCGTTTACCAAAGGAGAAGGTGACCAATACTCTGATATAGAGTTCTATATATTTTTGAAAGATAGTATAACCTCGAACTTTGATTCATCCAACTGGTTGTTTGATGTAGCTCCGTACTTGATGCTTTATAAAAATGAGTACGGAACAGAGGTAGTTATTTTTGATAATCTTATACGTGGGGAATTTCATTTCCTTTCTGAAAAAGATATGAACATAATCCCCTCGTTTAAAGATTCAGGTTATATTCCTGATACGAAGGCTATGCTTATTTACGATGAAACAGGGCAATTAGAAAATTATTTATCAGAGATAAGTGGTGCAAGACCAAATAGACTTACTGAAGAAAATGCTAATTTTTTGTTGTGTAATTTCTCTAATCTATGGTTGATGGGAATCAACGTTCTAAAAAGAGGAGAATATGCTCGTTCATTAGAACTCTTATCACAACTTCAAAAAAATACACTACAACTTATACGTATGGCAGAAAAAAATGCTGATAATTGGCTAAACATGAGTAAAAACCTTGAAGAAGAAATTAGCCTTGAAAATTATAAAAAATTTGCAAAGACCACTGCTCGATTAGATAAGGTAGAATTATTTGAAGCCTATAAAAATTCTTTGCTGTTAGTTATGGATTTGCAAAGTCACCTTATTGAACAATATAACTTAAAAATTACACATGACATTTTAGAAAGATTGTTGAATTACATTAGTGAATAGGAGAGTAACGTTATTTACAGTATTGGGTACTGAAAATTAACAGCATACCTCAGTTTTTCAAAAAACAGCGAAGCCTATGGATATGTTTCCGTCTACCGATAGCCCCAAAAACGCAGTGGATATGTTTCCGAGAACGGACATACTCTAATGACATTCATTCTGTCCTCTCGAGCCATGTGGAGACGGTTGTACTGCTTTCCCACAAAAAGCCAGACGGACATATCAATGTAAAAGTTGAGTTTGGTGAGGGTGAGGGAAAAGTTCCGCTTGATAATATCGCTAAAAGAGCCGAAGAATACAAGCCCAAGGAACGAGTGACCTACAAAATGATAAAGGAGTACATAGAAGCTAAATATGGCTTCAAAGTACATACCGCATATATCGCAGAGGTAAAGAGAGATTTAGGCTTGCCAATGTACGATGCTCCTAATGCGGTAGAAGAATTGAAACAGCCGAGGAAGCATCCGACAGCAGAGAAAGTGGAAGCGATAAAGGATACATTGAGGCATTTTGAGATTATTTCGTAATATAAATTGGAAGGAGAAGCTGATGAGAAGGTTTATTTATCTGGATACTGATACATTGAATTCTTATCTGGCACAAATATTTGATGGCTTGATTCAAAGTGAAGATTCAGAAACGCAGCATCAGAAAAAAGTGAATAGGCAAAATTCTGTTACGACTAGCCTTGCTGGGAAAATAGCTTTTAAACTATTTGGAAAGGGAGTAGATGCAAATGCTCAAGCAACGTATCAACATTTGAAAACAGTTGCTGATGACGAAATGGTTCGAGATGTGCAGACAAAGATAATGCATGATAATGCGTTTGACTAATTTATGAATTATTTACATGAGCATAATTTGTTAAATGGGGCAGATGTTGGTGATTTCCTTATTGTAAAAGACGAATTTTATATTTTTGATATTGCGTTTTATCAAAAACTGTTTGTAAAAGATGGATTTGTTGATATGCTTACACAGATTCAAGATATGAATACAAGAAAAGAGGCAGAAAAACAAACAGAAGAATTTGCAAGAGAACAGCGCCGAAGTAAAATTGTACAAGGTAAAGTAAATGAAACGGTACAAGAAGCTCTTGATAAAAATCATGAAAATTGGGATTCATTAAAAAAGATGGTTGAAATGTTAGCCGCCATTATTCCATATCCGAGAATACTGTGTATTTCGAATTATGCTGTGGTTTTAGATGAAAAATATATGAGAGATAATATATCAACAGCAGCTTTTAAGTACGGTGGAAAAATAACTGTTGTAGGGTATATTACGAATAAAGTCATGGCTCAGGCTAATTCCCCAATTTCAACTTTCTCAGGTATAGGAAATTCTATGAACACATTGACGAAATTATTCTTTGAAAATATAGATGAGATGTATATTGTGCATCCGGTTGCAATTTATTATGATGATTGATATAAAAAATGGGGAGCTTTTTATGAATCAAAATTTCTATGAAGGAATCAAAAATATTTTAACTACAGCGAGAAATAAGGTCTATCAGACAGCCAATTTTGCAATGGTTGAAGCCTACTGGAATATAGGAAAATCAATCATTGAAGAACAAGGCGGTAATGAAAAGGCTGAGTATGGGACGGGCTAATTGAAAGAATTATCAAAGCAAATGACTCAGAATTTTGGGAAAGGATTTACCGTTGCAAACTTGAAAAATATGCGGCAGTTTTATTTAACGTTTCCAAATGGATACGCACTGCGTAGCGAATTGAGTTGGACGCATTATCGGCTTCTGATGCGAGTGGAGAATGAAAATGCACGAGAGTTTTATATGCAGGAAGCTGTAAAATCTCAATGGAGTACCAGACAACTTGAGCGCCAGATAAATTCTTTCTTCTATGAAAGGTTATTATCCAGTAAAAATAAAGAGCAAGTTGCAGCGGAAATTCAGACACTGGAGCCGGCGAAAAAACCAGAAGATGTTATCCGTGACCCATATGTGTTGGAATTTCTCGGGTTGGCACCTAATGATGATTTTTATGAAAGTGATTTGGAACAAGCGTTAATTACACATTTGCAAAAATTCCTTTTGGAACTTGGCAGAGGCTTTTCATTTGTTGCAAGACAGAAAAGAATAACATTTGATGGACGGCATTTTAGAATTGACCTTGTATTTTATAATTACATCTTAAAATGTTTCGTTTTGATCGATTTAAAGGTTGGGGACTTAACACATCAGGATTTAGGGCAGATGCAGATGTATGTTCATTATTATGAACGAGAGCTTATGAATGATGGAGATAATCCACCGATTGGTATTGTGTTATGTGCGGACAAAAGTGAATCTGTGGTCAAATATACGTTACCAGAAAATGAAACACAAATTTTTGCTTCCAAATATAAATTATACTTACCAAGTGAAGAAGAATTATTGAGGGAGTTAAATCAGGAATATCAAGCCTTGGAAGCTGGTATAGTAGGGGAAGAGAATATTGACGGTGAGAAAGAAGAGTAGATTTTGCATCAGGGTGATGCAAAATTGATGATATATTTTGTGGGAAAAGGGATGCACGAACGGTATTAGTACTGTATAGATATTGCCGATATTTTCGTGATTATGTGGGGATATGATTTGAATTTGTACTCACGTTGAGACTGTGTGCCTCTTGAGCAACCGAAAACCTGACTCATATGTGCATCTGAATCTGAAGATGGAAGACTACTATCGGATCAAGGATGCCCAGAAGGAGCAGGACAAGAAAGTGAATTACTCCAACTCGCAAAGGGCTGGGGTAATTTTGTATCTGACCGCATTAATATTTGGCGCTTACGATATAGCCGAAGGCAAGGGTGTCCATCGTGAGGTGGAGTCTGAAGGAAGCCGGATGTGGGAACAGACTAACCACGGGCAAATCTCTGGTCTGACGGACAGAAATCACATATAGGACATAGTGGGTACTATGCCTTGAAAAATTTTATGGAGTCGTTTAAGATAACATAACATTATTAAGAGGCCAATCTTAATAATGAATCTTGATACATGCCGCTACTTGAAAAAGAGTTATTTACTAAGTCCTTTTTCAATTTTCTGATACACTTGTTTCATAGTTAAGCCTTGTACGACGGTCGTAAAGAATACGATTGCGTAGGTGCTTCCCAGAATAATGGAATATGTATCCGCGCTTACCATTTCTCTTGTACTCATAGCCAGTGCGATACTGAGCCCGCCTCGGAGGCCGCCATATGTAAGCAGTTTTACAAAGCTGAGTTTATCGTATCCGCTCGGAAGTTTTCCGGCAAAAAATGCGGCCAGGCCGACGCTTGAGAAGCGTCCAATCAGATTAAATATAATAGCCAGGCAGGATAACAAAAGTACATGAGGCATTTGCAGAATATGTACAAATGTCAGTCCCATTATCACATACAGAACCGAATTTAATAAATTGTCCAGAATTTCCCAAAAAGTATCAAATTCCTCCAGATCCAGCGGTTGTCCTTTTTGTTCTCTGCGGTTGCAGAGTGCCGAAAATGAGATTCCACATACGACAGACGCGATGGCTCCGGAAAAACCAAAATGTTCGCACAGAACATAGGCCATAGAAACGGCAAGAAGACTGACAAAGATTCTTCGATTTCCGTCTTTGGTCAAGGCAAAAATCGGAAAGCATATCGCTGTTGCCAGAATTCCAACCAACACCGCTCCGAACAGTTCCTTACCCATAACAGCCAGAAAGCTGCCATTTTCCTGCATTGTCACCATTCCGGAGAAGCACACAAATAATGCGACCCCCACACCGTCGTTAAAAAGAGATTCGCCTTCCATGATGAAACTGATATCTTTTGGAAGATTGAATTTTTTCAGAATACTTGTTGCTGCGATTGGATCGGTTGGTGCTGTGATGCTTCCGAACATCAGGCATACCGGAAAACTGAATGGTAGTCCCAGAAGAGAAGCACCTGCATAGAACAGGGAACCGTAAAAAATCGCGCCCAGAAGTGTTGCAACAACAGAAAGCATTGTAATCGGGCGGGCGTGTTTCTTGAAATCCAGAAGCCGCATGTGACAGGAACCTGCAAAAAGCATAAAGCATAAAACACCTTCCATCAAAAGCGCTTCCAAATTAAAAACCTGCAGATTACTAAGCAGTTCACTGATCGATGTGCTGCGTAGTGCAGAATCAAAAATAAGCATTATCATACTAATCACAATAGAAAATAACATCAGTGAAATTTCATATGGAAATTTGGTTATCTTCTCGTTAAAAAATCCCAAAAGAACAATTAATAAAAGCAGTATTACTACTTTGGGTAAAAAGCCAAGCATGGTATTCAGACCCCCTTCAGTCATTTTTCATTTATTGTACCAAGTCGCTAGCGCGACGGCTAGCCCTAAGTACGTGAAACCACTACTTTTTTCAAAAAAAAATAGCAGTTTTTGTGTATATGTTGTATTGTTAAGTTACCACA
>NZ_JBQHUC010000038.1:0-25804 GCF_052065395.1 Bariatricus sp. HCP28S3_F11
TTCAAGGGGATAGTCTACCCATTTTTGTGGATAACTCGATTGATTTCATGGGAGCTGGTTCAAGGTTTTGTAGTATCGAGCATTTTTATATGCTCATGAATAATTCAGGATAATTATTGCGCTTTCAGCAAAGACCATAAATGTATCCAATGGATGGACTATGAATTGACCCGCCATGAATTAGCAGAGGCCAATGAATTATGCCACGGAAACTGGATTGAAATCCAGCACCTACGGGAATACATTGATGTATTAAAAGCTACTCTTACAGAGCACGGAATAGAGATTCCGGTGGAATACTAAATCTATCATTGCACTCGTATCCGGAAAGGTATGCACTGCTTTTCCGGAACGGAGTGCTCAGCAGAGCGGAAAGGTTGCTCTGAAAAGGCGGAAGGTCTGCTCTAAACCTCCGTGCAGAGTGCTCTATGCGGTCGGAATATACACTAGTTCAGATGTTTCTTTATACGATTTTTCTTTTTTTTCATATCCGCAACCGAATATAGCACATATCAGAGTTATACAAAGCAACAGACATAGGTAACGTTTCCAATTATTATCAATATAATGTTTCATTTTTCTTCCTTTATTAACGGATATTATTTCGATTAATCATTATTTGCTTTTATTGAACCGATACCCAACAAAAGCTCCTATTGCACCACCAATAACATGTGTTAGTTGAGAAATATTATCTCTTATCGCAATACCTTCATATACTTGCTGACCAACAAATAATATTACAACCAAAATAATAGTGAGTGGTATTTCTCCCTCTTTAAATCGCGTAAACGAAGACAATACAATAAAATACAAATACAATACCACTAACACCACAATAAGCAAACGTTCAATAGCGACTATCTTTTTTAATTTTATCACCGCTAATTGTCACGAAGATATTTTCCTACAAACAATTGATCATATTCTTTTTCGCTATCTGTTTCGACTAAAATTTCATTTGTATTTTGAACTGATATCGTATATTTCGACGTACCTCTTTCTAGTAAGTATGATTGTTCTTCTTCATTCCAGCTTGCTTGTTCATTGTAAAACAAAGAATATCCTGTGATACGACCACCTTCGAAATTGCAATCTTTATGATATAACGTATAGTCAATGCTAATTATTCCTCCCTCATCTATTGATACACTTAGCAAATAATAGGTGTCATTATCTCGGTCAACCGTTCTACTATAACATCCGTTTATATTCTCTATTTTTGTATTTTCCTCAACCCTTATTGGAGTTTCAGCGTCTTTATTTTCATATGTAGTGATTAGTTCTTGATTGGTGTCATTATTCTCTAATTTATCGTTCTGGTTTATATCCTGAGTTTTGTTAGCTTGTTCATTTTGTAAATATAGTTGTATTTTTTCAATTTTAGAAGCTGATTCTTTATACTCTGGGATTGTCTGAAAAAGCTCAAGGGCAAGCTCATATTCTTCAATATTCATTTTGCTTATTCCATTTTTATAAATTGCCTCTTGGGCTAACTGATCTGAATTTTTGTATCCTCTTAATTCATCAAAATTTTTGTAAGCATTTTCGTAATCTCCATCAGCTAAGTATTCAATAGCCTGTTTATATGAATCTCTGTTATTCATCTCTCTTTTGATGAATAATCCTCCACAAAAAATAGCTACGACCATTAATAAAGATAGAAGTAAAATCAAATATTTTTTGCACATTATTAGGCAACCCTTCCTTTTTTATTTAAATTGTATCCCATAATTGCGCCAATTGCCCCGCCCAGTATATGTGAAAACTGGGATACATTGTCATTTATAACAATCCCCTCATAAAACTGTTGTCCCACAAACAGTATAAGTACCAAAATAAAGGTTAATGGTATTTCTCCCTCTTTAAATCCCGTAAACGACGACAATACAATAAATGCAAATACAATACCACTAGCACCACATAATGCTGTATCAGGTGATACCACATAATTAATAATCCCCGTGACACCAGCAGTGATAAATACCACTTTTATCAAATTAAATGCTCCATACTTTTCTTCTAGAAGCGGCCCTAATAACAACAAATATGTAACATTTCCTATAAAATGATTAATCCCATCATGACCAAATATATGCGTAAAAAATCTTAGGTACGTTAATGGATTTGCTAACGAGGAGTGATATGTCATAAATAAGAGATACGTACTGTGTCCATGTGTAATAATACCCATTATGGTTACTATGAAACAAATCAAAACCATCCCCAATGTAACTGGCGCATTAAATGATACTTTAACTTTTTTCATTTTTTTCCTTTCAACAACAATAAATTAATAATAAAATTTACATTCAATAATATACAATTTCAATATAGAGAATTTAATTTATTATTTATATAATTTCCTCAATCCATTTCTGATATATCATTTGTATTATGGTTACACTCCCATATAAAAGTTGCCAAAATTACAGATACAGAAAACCTCTTATCATCTTTTATTGTTATCTAGTATTCAGATTTTTCATAATTATCAATCCCAACAGTCCAATAGTCTTTCGTGTCATCATCTTGTACATAAACTAAGTACTCGTTATTATTGACCAAAAACCTCCACGAAAAATATGCACTGCTACCGCCAACTGAATTTCTCGCATGCATATAAAGATATGTTCCATCTTTTTCTTTTGCACCTAATAATTTTGCAACATCCTCCATTACTTCCATATAATTATTGTAATGTGGATTATCAGAAGGAGCTAATAAATTAAAGGTTACAGCTGAGTTCACATTCTTAGAAACATAGTCCAATATATCCTCTGAATTGTCATTAATAAAATCACTACACTGAATATAAACATCATCTTCCTTTAATTCATTTATCTCGCACTCTTCCTGGCTTTCTTCCTTATTATTATACATTTGTGTCCAATCGGAAACATCTCTGGTATCTTCTGTAACTACTTCTGTGGTAAATTCTTTTGGCTCCGATGTGTCCACTGAACTGCATCCAATAGTAAATGTAATGATAAAAAATGCAACTACAGCAATATTTACATTTTTTCTCAGAGTGAATTTTTTCGGAAATAGTTTATTTTTCATATCATCACCGTTTATCTATAATCATTTTTAGTTTCCCACCATTGCCTGTTTTAATTCTTCCTCTATCTTTATCAATTCTTCCTGCGCCTTCACGCGTTTTGCAGTTCCCTGCTCATGAATCTTTACAACTTCATTTACGGAAGATATCAGATTTTTACTACATAAACGAAGAGTTTCAATGTCGACAATCGGTCTTTCAACCTCTTTAGCAGTTTCAATTGTTGCCATTTTCAAAGTTTCTGAATTTCTGCGCAACAAATCATTCGTTTTTTCAGTAAGAGCAGACTGTGCTTCTAAGGCACGCTGCGAATGTTCAATACCTAATGACAATACTAACTGATTTCTCCATAACGGAATCGTATTTGACAATGAGGACTGTAACTTATCCAGCATTTCGCGATCATTATTTTGAAGCATGCGAACTTGCGGAGCTGATTGAATCGCAATGACTCTCGTTAATTCCAAATCAGAAATCTTTTTCTCAAATCTATAGCATAAATCCTCAAAATCTTTGTATTCTTGTACATCTTCTTGAAGATTTGTTTTATCAGCTCTCACTTTTAATTCAGCCAGTTTACCGCTCCTTGCTTTATCTAATGCCTTTTTTCCAGCAATAATATACATCGTCAATTCTTTGTAATATTGTACATTCAATTCATACAATTGCTGGTACATAGAAATATCCTGAATTAAAACATTCTGATGTAAACGTAAATCTTTTTCTATTCGATCCACATTACTCTCAGCCTTTGCATAATTTGCTCTAATCGATCCAACACCTCTTTTGGCTTTTTGAAACACTCCCAAAATTCCTTTTTTTTCGGGTTCAGTCGTTGCATCTACTGCAGTTGTCAATTCTTTAAGTGATGTACCTACATCACCCAAATCATATGTTTTAACTTTTTTCAATATAGATACTGAAAAATCAGAAATATTTTGTTGTGCATTCATTCCATATTTCACAACCTGATCAACGTTCGTAATATCTATTTCAGAAGCAAATTGATCAACCATTTCGCGTTCTTCTTCTGAGAGCATTGATTCATCAATTGTTCCGGCAGAGTAGCCTTTGGATTCTTCTGATGAAACAACAGATTGCATTACTGGAATGTCATCCAATAACGGATTTCTTTTGTGATCCTCCGGATTTAATACTAATGTTGTTCTTTTTTGAGTTTCTGTGCTCACAATCATTTCTCCCTTCATAATGAGATATTTCTCAATTCTTTTCGTATATCAGTGTCTCTTATTTCTATCTCTGACAAAAGTTTCAATTCTTCACCAAGTCTTCCATTTATTTCTTCCTTATCAGAACTGTTAGCGATAGAAATAAACACTTTCATTTGACTTTTCCATAAAGGAATTGTTTTAGTCGTAATTTCTAATATCCTATTAACTATCTGATTATTATTGTCTTTTAATAGTTTAACTTGTGACATGGTTTGCATTGATACCATATAAGATAGTTCTAAATCACGAATTCTTTGTTCTAATCGAATCCACCAATGTTCGACATCTTCAGAATCAGTGTTCTGTGTCTTATCATGACTCAAAATCAAAGTTTTTCCTTTATCAATACAGTTTTGCAAGTCATAGCCACACCGTTCTATTTGTTTTTCCAAACGTTCAAGCACATTACTTTCCTTTAATAATTCCGCTTCTTGCAACTTCAGTTCTACATTCAATTTTTCTATATATTTGAGCGTAGAGGTGTAATGCCCCAACAATACTGATTTAGGCGGAGATTTTTCAAAAAAAGATAAAGCCCATCCTTTTTTATGTGGTGTGACTTGAAATTCTTTTAATTCATCCAAAATATTGTTAATGGTAATCTCTATGCTGTAACCTTGCTTTAAAAACAAGTGTGTAATTTCTTTCGCTAATTCTCCCAACTTTTGTTGTTCGATGCTTCCATAAACAGAAATAGATTCTTGATTGCCAATAACTAATCTTCCTTGTAATACTGATTTTAGATTATCAATGTAATCAATTAGCTTATCATTTACCATATTTTTATTTTACATTTGTTCTTGTTTAATAAGTAATTCCATAGTCGCGATATCACTGGCAATATCCAATTCTTGCTCCTCATAGAACTGGTTTAGAATACCCTCAAACGAAACAATCAACATATCAATGGCATGTTCAATATCCCTTTTGGCATTTTTGATGCTTGTTCCTTCAATCTCTTTTTCATTTATATCGATGTATGCATTTAGTAATTTTTCCGTGGTTGGTAAATAATAATTAAGGAACATTCCCAGCTTTCCAGACTGTTCAGGATTAAGATCAACTTCACGGAAAATTGTCGCGACTATTTTTTCCATCTGAGCCAATTTCATCGTAATACTTTTATCTTCAATTAGCCGATTACTGTCATGTATTTTATCAACATATTCTTGTCCAATATCTAAAATCTTTTGTATCTCTTCGGAACGTTCTCCCATGCGAATACGTTCTTCAATTAACTGTTTATAATATCGATCATATACTGGTTTATTTTCTTCGTATTTTTTATACATTTCATCAGAGGCAATAAACACCAGATTCTCAGTAGAAAAATGCCCCTGAGGAATGAGTTTTTGTTTTACTGCACAAGAAAGATCTTTAACCACCTTGGAATATGGAAAAGAAGTATATGCACATATATCATCAATTATCTCAACATTCTTATACTTCAATAATTCAAAATATTTTTCATATCGTTTGGAAAATTTTATTGAATTAACAGCCAAAATAATAACAAAAACATTAATAACAAATACCGATAAAGTAACTCCTAAGAAGACTTGGCTATACACCTCATAATTATCGGAATAAATATGCATTCCAAGTCCCATAACGGCAAAATATAAATATCCCATTATAAAACAAATGCATATACCAATTATCCATTTGAAAATTGTTGTCCTTGGTGCCTCAAAAACATACTGAGTTCGACGAAATCCAGTGCTCGGCAGTTCTTCTAGTTTTTTACTAATCTCAGAATAATTTCCTTGTTGTATACTATTAATAACAATCGTTGCAACTTGAACAGGTTCATGTTCATAGTTTTTTATTATTGGTTGTGACATTTTTTCAGCCACTGTATTGTTATTATTTGAAATATTTTTTTTGAATAAAACCATATGCTAACACCTCTTTTTATTCAATCGGATCCGTAGATGACGGAGTATTCATTTCCATTGAATCCATCTTACTTGTTACAGTTGATGCTGGAACAGCAAAAGATGGAAGAATACTAGAAATCGGTGTCCCGTTCGGTAACTGAATATTCTGATTAACCTCTGGCAATCCTAATGAATCTGCTGTCATCTCTACAGTAGGCTCTGAAATTTTTGGCACACTAGAAGCTGCTGGTGCTGAGTAGCTAACATCACCCTCAGCACTATATCTTGAGTTCGAATGAGAGCCTGTGTTCGAATGAGAAGTATGGCTCTGATGACTTTGATGGCTTTCATGGCTTCCATGATTGCTATGACTGTTTCCATGCGAACCTGATGAATGTGAACTATGCGAACTGTGCGATCTATGCGAGCTGTGGGATCTATGCGCTGCAAATGCATCCATCGTCATTAAACTACCTAAAATTATAATCATTGTTCCTAAAGCCAATAACTTATTGCCTGGGATATTGCCTTCTTCATCCTCTATTAAGTTCTCTATACTTTTTTGAAATTCGGGAAATAATTTATCCATAATTACTCATACACCTTTACACATTTTCCATTTGACCAATCTGTTTTATAATACTCTGAAGACGATACATAATATGTACACTCACCATCAGGATGCCCATTTTTGAATTCTCCAGTAAGCATGTAGCCACCTTCTGTTGGAGAATAATAATATGATCCCGTTCCACTCATTTTATCTTCAGACCATTCTCCTTCATAAGAAGCACCACTTGTCCATTCATATGTTCCCTGCCCTGACTTCTGGTTGTTTAACACCATACCGCTATATTTGTCTCCATTACTATATGTAATTTGGGCCTTTCCATTTAGCTTTCCATTTGACATATCTCCGGAATATTTTGTTCCGTTTTTTAATGTCATTTCAACAGAAGTAGGTTCCCCTTCTTTGATAACAAATGTATAGGTTCCGAAATCATTTGCTACGTGATATGATCCTTCTATAAAAATATTCTTTTCAAATGTCCCTGTCGCATAATTATCTTTGGAATAAGTATACGTTCCAGTACCAGACATATCATCATTTAGCCAATCACCATCATAAGAAGCACCGGATTTCCAAGTATATATACCTTTTCCTGAACGTTTATCATTCTCTATTTCTCCTGAATATGAATCCTTATTTGAAAACACCATGGTTCCAGATCCGGAAATTCCACTCTTATTGCAATCACCCGAATAAGTAGTACCATCTTGATATGTGATTTCAGCGCTACGTATTTCTTTATTGTCAAAGGCGATTATGTATTTACCTGTTTCATTTTCAAATTCACAGTTACCTTCTTTAAATTTATTGTTTTCAAAAGTTCCCGTATATGTAACATTGTCAGCTGTTGTATATACGCCTTGACCATTCATCTTGTCGGATTTCCATTCACCTTCATAAGAATCGCCATCATCCCAGGTAAATAAACCAATACCAGATTTTTCTCCTGATGAAAATTCCCCCTCGTAAGTTCCTTCTATAGGAATTTTAAGATTACCTAATCCCTGTATTTGATCATTTTCCCATTCTCCTGTATATACGGCACCAGTATCAAATATAAATTCACCAGTTCCATCAAATAATCCAAAATCCATGTCTCCAGAATAGTTACCCATAGTTGTAGACACAAATCCATTTTTCTGATATTCATATTCCCGTATAACGCGCTTCTGAATATGATGAGTATTTATTACATAAGAAAAAGCCCCAGCTACGCTAGCTTCAACGATTGCTACACAAGCTAATCCTGCAATAATTTTATTTTTCCTTTTCTTCTTTGCTTTTCTATATTCATCTTCAGGAATTTCTTCCTCGTTAGTATCAACATTAATTGCTTCCAATGCTGATTCTTCATTTTTGACCAATAAATCTGCTTTTTTATCATTTGCCATTGTTAATTACTCCATGAACGCAATACCTGCATTTTCTTATTATCGTTTTCTAGAAATAGAGAAAAGAGTTCATCTAATAATCCAGAATAAATTTTACATCTATAACCATGTGGAGTTTTTTCTATAATATCTCCATTTGCAGCAAAGCTAACCACTGGGCATGTTCCACAATATGGCTGATAGACACAATCACAGCAGGAAGGAATAGTCTCTAGAATGCTGGATGCACAAATAGCTTTACATGTACTATTATTTATAAGAGACTGATATGTACTCGTCATTACATTTCCTAAACAAAATGCTTTATTGCCCATTTCATATAACATTCGTCCTTCATCACATGTAAAGATATTTCCATCAGCATAGTAAGCAATCTGTCCAATTCCTGCTCCACAAGGTGATCTAAGTTCCATGTAATTTACAAATTGTCCAGCAATCCTTTTAAGTAAAATAGAAGCATGTTCTTCCTTAAAGAAAGATCCGTTCTCATTTAGTTGAATTGCTGTTTTTAATGCTTCATTATAAAACCCTAAAAATTCCTCAGGGGAATATCCAATCTCATTCCAATTAACCGTTGCCTTCCCTAAAGGTGTTAAAGGTCGGATAAATATACTGTCAAAACCGAGATTGTAATAGGTTTCAACAATTTCTTTTGGATAATTCAAAGACTCTCTTGTCGTGGTTTGAATTGCACCAACATATATCCCTGCTTCACGTAATTTTCCAACAGATTCAATTACTTTATTGTATGTTGGTGATCCATTTTTGTATGGTCTATTATGATTATGAAGTAAATCGTGACCATCAATAGATGTAGACACTCCAAAATTATATTCTTTAATAAAAGACAATATATTTTCATCAAGCAACGTCAAATTGGTCACAATATTATAATTAATTAAATGTGCGCCTTTTTTTTCTTCCGTATATTCTACTATATGCCTTATTACATCGAAATTCAGCAGAGGTTCTCCTCCTTGAAATTCAAAAGTTAAACACTTTGTCGGGGATTGAAGTGCAATATCAACCGCTTTCTCAGCCATCTTTTTTTCCATAAATATATTCGAACATTTACTTCCATTATTGGCCTGACAATATACACATCCCATATTACATGCTGTTGTGACCACAAAGATATGTAATGATGCAGACATATTTAAATGGTTCTTTACAAATCTAAGATTATATCGGTTTGTGTATGAAAACGATAACGCTGTTTCATCATAAATCATATGATGTTCTATTAACTTCTGTTCCAACAAAGATCCATTCTTAACTTTTTGACTGATCAGATCCCGGAATTCTGATTCATTAATAAATATAAATTCTCCCAAATCATTTGTTAAAAGAATCTTTTCCCCAAAAGATTTGAAATTAAAATAATTCAACTTCATATAATTGCCTTCAACTCATCTCTTTCAATATTTATTGTGCCTGCAAACACACCACCACATGACTGTTTATAATTACATACTTCACAAGTTTCACTATAGCGAACTTTATTCGGAGAAATACTTCTCTCGCAAATCATCCAGCACGAAGGATCTACAGTACATAACGGGAAATTATATAATTTCACATCGATTCCGTTATTTATTAATTTATTGATTGCACCAGAGGCATAGTAAAATGCTTCTTTATAGGGAATCCATAATCTATCTTTATTCTTAAATGCATTTCCTGTCATTTCCATTGCAATTACACTAATATATTCGACCTGTGGAATCTCACGGATAATAAATTCCGCCAGATTGTTGATGTCCTCACAGTTTACCTTAGAAACAACAATTCGTATTTCGATTCGAATACCATATCTCAACAGTCGTTTAATCCCCAATATTGTCTGAGAAAAACTTCCCTTAGTTTGAGTGATGCGATCATGAAGTTCTGCGGTTGAAGCATGGATGGGAATTGCAAGAATACTATTATTCGGTATTGAATCCCGTAGCATCTTGGCATATTTATCCAAGGCAAATATTCTTCCGTTTGTTAAAAACAAAAATTCTGTTTTATGGAATTTTTCACGTAATAAAAAAATAAATTTAAAAATTTCTTCTCCGCTTAGAAATGGTTCTCCACCTGTGATTGTCAAATGTGGGCTATCTGATGGAATATGTTTAGCCAAGGTAATTAAATTTTCAATATTTGTTTCGTCACCATTCTTCCTTGTATAATCTGGAGAAGGGCACATGATACAATTAGAATTGCACTTACCTGTTACAAAAAAATAATTATCAACAGAAGTTGTGTCATATCTGAGATACATTCTTCCATCTGGCCATATTTCATATACATCATAATTATTATGATGTAATAATTCACAAATTCCATCCTCATTGATTTCTAATTTTATCCTTGAAGGAAAAAGAAATAGTTCTTTTTTATCGAAAAAAATAAAATCTAATTCATCCTCAATTAAGTCTTTCTTTGTTTGTTCATCTAATGCTAAAGAAACATATTTAAATCCTTCAGCATAATTCTCTATTTTTATACCCATGACAATAATCCCCAAGCACACATATAACTAACAAATCCAAGCGCAATAAAAGTAGCAAATGGTATTTTTTTTACGATAGTAAGTGTTTCCACTTTTTTACCTTTGGCCCATCGTTTAACACTATCTACTTCATCCTCTGTAAGACGATCTCGCAAGTCTTCGGATGATATTTTCGGCAACCCTCTCACTCTTGAGTTTTGCATTAAAACCGTTGATCCCATTGACAAGATCATTCCTTTTTTAATTTCATCTATAGAAATCTCTTGATATAAGCTTGTTTTTATAGTCATTTGGCAAATCAAAAGTGCAAATACTAAAATATAGTTTTCAGGATGAATCGAAAATGGAATAAGCCTCAAACAAATTGCCAACACAATATCAACAATAAGAGCAGATATTAAAATTTGTTTTTTTCTAAGTACTGGATATCTACCAGCAACCCACGAAACTACAATGCAAATTATCCGAGTAATCCAAACTGGAGCAAACAATCCTATTTCAGCCAATAAGTGTAAAATCAAAGTGACTGCACTGATATAAATAAGTGCAGTAAAAAACGATTTTAAAAATGAGAACAGATAACCTTTTACGTAATTTCTCGTCATTTTATTATCTTTTTTTGCAAGGGCATATATCGAAGTCACTAATAAATAAATATACCCATAAAAAACTGCAATGCCAATAGTAAAGACAACTGTAATCAAGTTATTTCCATAACTTATATAACAGTTTGATGGATAGAGCAGTGATAATACAATAATTAATTTACAATCTCCTCCTGCAAAACAATGCGTATAGAACAAACAAAAACTGGCTATGGAAACAACAATGACATTTATAACAAATGGAAATATCATTTCACGGTAAAAGAATCCATAGTAGAAAAAATCCATTATTATTGCAAGTACCAAAAAAGGGAATAGCGTCTTATTGTAAACCATTCCTTCTATTACATCAGTTTTAATAACAGCTAAACATAAAGAAATCATAACCAGAAGAAAAAGTATTTCCATCCATCCCATTAAGAATTCTCCAATCCAATCAAATAATTTTCAAAGGCTTTGATAGTTTCTTTTTCATCATATTTACAATCCGAAAAGGTTACTAACCAATAATTATTCTCTGATTTAATATTGATATTTGCGAAATCTGCATATGCTTCTTTGGTATATTCAATATTATCAACGGAAAAAATTTCCGAATGTAACTGTAATGTTATCATTATTTGAACCAATCCTTTAATATTTCATCTTCAGAAAAATCTTCATTTTCATCTTCCAAGCTATCATAATTTTCATTCAGCATTACACTCGAAGCCATTGCCCTGGCAAGCATAAGTTCTCTAATATTTTTTGTTTGTTTATAAACTACATGTCTTACACTTTGAGAAAGCATTTCATTAATAAAATCCTTTTCCGAAATGGATTTTCCGTCCTCTTTAGCTGATATAAAAACATAATAATAATGGTCATCCGCATCTAAATGAATATATGCCATATCTGTAAAATTATAAGCCGCCTTGATGAGTGCTGTTCTTGAATATAATTCCTTACTAAATTTGAGCATTTCTTCAAATTCTATTTGCATAACTCGTTTATTCTCCTTCTGAATGACGTTTTTGATGTCGAGGATTTTCTGGCTTTTCTGCATTTTTCGGAACCAACCAAGTTTTTCCTTTCAACACAGCCCCCTTAATTCTTCCATCTTTACAATACATGGAAACTCTTCTCCGTGAAACATTCCATTTTGTAGCAATTTCACTCGTTGTCAAATAGTCCATTGTGTCCCTCCAATTTAAAAAAAGCCAATTTTATTATATTCCTATACAGGAATATTTTCAATCAAATATCTAGTATTGTACATTGCATAAAAATTTTTTGTACATTGCAATTTTAAATATTTAGTTCAGATTTCAAAATCCATGTTGTATAAGGGGCTCTTATCTCCCATATAAGTGAGAGGTTCTTTTTCTAAGAGCAAGATCCACCCGTGTTTAACAGTAGTGCCATTTTGGCAACTGTTGCACTTACGGGTTTTCATCTTGATGGGGATTCCGTTTCCCCATGCCCTCGTTTTTGACATCACAGATGTCTTTTGGCTTCCACTGAAAAAGTGGTCGCAGCAACAATGGTACAAATGGAAGGGACAGCCATTTATACCTATGTTGGCATCACAATGTGATGAATGATTCCGTTGGAAGGGAGGAATATGGAGAGAACAAATAAAAGAAAAGAAGTTACACATCCACATTTTGTAGCTGTACGACTTACTGATGCAGAGATGGCTCTTTTAGATCAGGGGGCATCTATTCTTGGGATTTCCAGATCAGAGTATCTAAGAAAATTACTTCTTGAAAAGGAAATTACAAACACCATCGAGGTGATAGCTGACATGGATGAACTTCGGAAGCTGGTCAGTGAATACGGTAAAATCGGATCGAATCTCAATCAGATTGCAAGGTATTTTAACACCGGCGGGGAATGGTCTGAGGAAATAAAGGATGAGATCCGGCAATGTATTTCCGAGCTGTTCTCTTTGAGAAAAGAAGTATTACGAATGGCAGGTGAATTACATGGCCATAATCAAACACATTAAAAGCAGAAACGCGAACTATTCTGACTCTCTGGAATATCTGCTTTTTCAACACAATGAAAAAACAGGGAAACCGGTTCTGGATGATTCCGGCAGAAAGGTACTGAGAGAAGAATTTTATATGAACGGACTGAACTGCGATCCGATGTCTTTTGACAAAGAGTGCGAGAGGACTAATCAGTTTTTTCACAAAAATCAGAAAAGAGGAGATATCAAAAGTCACCATTACATCATCAGTTTTGACCCGGCAGACGCAACAGAATGTGGACTTACCGGAGAAAAGGCCCAGGCTCTTTGTCTGGAATTTGCCCGCAAAAACTTTCCCGGCTATCAGGCATTGGTAGTCACTCATACAGATGGACACAATGGCTCCGGTAATATTCATACCCATATCGTCATCAACAGTGTCCGCAAATATGCGGTTGATCGACAGGACTACATGGATAAGCCCCATGAGCAGGAAGCCGGTTATAAGCACCGGTCCACAAACAAATTACTGGATCATCTGAAACAGGAAGTCATGGATATGTGCAACCGGGAAGGGCTACATCAGGTTGATCTTCTTTCTCCGGCTCCTGCAAAAATGACCAGAGGAGAATACTGGGCGAAAACCCATGGGCAGGATGAACTTGATAAGGTGAACGCGAAAATCCGTGCTGCCGGACTTAAACCGGCTTCCACCGTATTTCAGACACAGAAACAATTTCTGCGGGAAGCGATTAATGAATGTTCCCAACTATCCGGAAGTTTTGATGAATTACAGTCGCTGCTTTTGGACAGGTTCAATATTTCTGTCATCGAGAAAAGAGGAAGTTATCGTTATCTTCATCCGGACAGAGACAGACGGATCTCCGCAGAATCTCTGGGTGCCAATTATGGAAAAGATTTTCTGGAACAGGTATTTCAGAATCATGAGAACAACAAAGCTCTTTCTCACAAAAGCACACTCAAATCGAAGAGTGCTTCAAGAGTCGATTATCATACAGATCCATTTGTCATCTTTTACATAAAATCAGAGCTTCGTCTCGTGACGGATCTCCAGACAAATGTAAAGGCGATGCAGAATCAGGCTTATGCTCGGAAGGTGAAGATCAGCAATCTTCAGCATATGGCAAATACGCTTATTTATATCCAGGATCATGGTTATGACACCAGAGAGGATCTGCAAAATCAGACCTCAGACATTCAGGCGAAAATGGAAGAGGCGCAGGATCGGCTTTCTGATCTCACTTCCAAAATGAAAACTCTGAACTCACAGATCCACTTTACCGGTCAGTATTTTGCTTCAAAATCAGTGTATGCAGAATTTCTGAAATCACGAAATAAAAAGAAATTCCGACAGGAGCATTCTTCGGAAATCAGATCTTATGAGGAAGCCCGCGACTGGTTAAAAGCATTCTATCCGGACGGAAAGATGATGTCGATGAAGACACTGAAATCTCAAAAATCAGAATTACAGGAATCTATTGATGCCCAGAAATCAGTTGTAAAACAATTCCGGGATTATCACAAAGAACTGGAAATCGCCGGTGCAAATGTAGATGCCATTCTCGGAATGGAAGAACCATTCGTTCACAATTCTCATGAACAACCGGCACAAACAGAAAAATCAAAAACCAATACACAACACAAAAAGAAGGAGGACAAGACATTATGACGCAAACAGAATTTTATTTGATCTTTGAACAGCAGGTGAAACGTTGTGAAGAAACCCTGTTGAACAAAGCAAAAGAATATACCGGAAACAGCCCAGACAGGCTCAGTGCATTTAAAACCGCTGCTGCCTTACAGGAATGTACACCAGAAAGGGCTCTTGCCGGAATGATGGCGAAACACATCATTTCAATTTATGATATGTGCTTTTCAGAACAGGCAGATTATGATCAGAGTATTTGGAATGAGAAGATCACAGATACCTTAAATTATCTGTTCCTGCTCAATGCATTGGTCAGAGAGGAGGGCAGCCATGAATAAAATAGAAACAAAAATCCTGAACTGCTTTGCAGTAAAAGAGGCAGAAAAGAATATGGTCTTTGCCGCAAGGCTAACCCAGAGAGGGCATATCATCCATTCCATGAATGACCTGATGGATCTGTATAACCAATCCTTTACGGATGAAACATTAACCAATCTGGGAGAACTTCCGCACCCTGCCATTCAGAAATTTGCAGTAATTACCCTAGCTGTCGTTGGTGCCAGCAGAAGATTCCTTTCCCAGATCACCCGGCACCAGAACGAAGTAAAGTTCATGAGCGCATCATTACAGTACAGCAACTATTCCGGAGAAGCTGATTTTGCTATTCCATACGAGATCATTTCAGCACCTTCAGAAATTCAGGCACTTTATCTGGAAAGCTGTCAGGCAGACATGGACTGTTATGACCGTTTGTGCAAAGCAGGGATCAGCCATGATGCTGCCGGTTATGCAACACCGCAGGGATTAAGAAATGTACTGATCATCAGCGCAACTCCATATCAGTGGAAGCATATGATCGGCCAGCGTTGCTGCCGCAGAAATACGGATGAAATGAGAATTGTGATGCTCATGATCTGGCAGAATCTGTATAAATTGAGTCCAGCTCTTTTTACTCCGGAACAGACAGGCCCATTTTGTCAGAAAGGAAAATGTCTGGAAGGGAAAATGAGTTGCGGGCATCCAATTGACCATATCCTGCTGCCCGATGAAATTCTCCATATGGATTATCCATTGCTTTTCAGAGGTGACGCGGTATGAAAATAAGGCTCATTGATTTTGGACTTACTCACGGACACAATCCACTCCGTGTACATGAAAACGATGCCGGTGCCGATGTGTATATGCCTTATGACTGTACCATCCAGCCAGGAGAAATTGTCAAAATTCCTTTGGGATTTGGATTGATTCTTCCAGACGGATTTGCCGGATTTGTATTTCCTAGAAGCAGCATGGCAGAGAAAGGATTGACCTGCGAGCTACCGCCGGTTGACTCCGGATACCGTGGAGAGATTCATGCCATCATCAGCAATGTCAGCAATAAAGCTCAAACCATATCTAAAGATACAAGAGTAGGGCAACTGGTGATCACACCCATCATTATTGCAGATTTTGTATTTGATCTGGGAAAAGAGAGAGGCACGGATGCCTTTGGAAGTTCCGGAGAATAATTGTAACTTTAAAAACTGAGGTGCCAGACCGGCACCTCGACACATAAAATACAAGGATATGACTATGATTACATTTGGAGAAAAATTACGATATTTAAGGCGCAAAAACAATCTTACCCAGAAAGAACTTGGCATGGCTGTTGGATTTCCTGAAAATACCGCTGATGTCCGGATTGCTCAGTATGAGACCAATGCACGTATGCCACGAGAGGAATTATTAAAAAAGTTGGCACAGGTACTTGGCGTCCAGAAAGATATTCTTACTGTGCCGGTACTCACAAAACCAAAGGAATTCTCTGCAGCATTCTTCTGGATGAATGAAATGGGAGAAGAAGGCAGATTTCATTTATAAAAAAGTGTGCTGAGCACACTCTCAGCTCCCCTGCCCCTCAATCATGAGGGGTTGGGGTTTTTCTTTGTGTTTCTATACTGTAAAATAACGCTATGAGCAATATATTACAAACTATTTTTACCGATTATTACGAGCATATTATTTATGAACTTCATCCTCGTCAGACCGAGATTGAAAACATTTCTAAGATGATTCACTGTGGCGACCCATCTTATGGCGGCGCTTTTTTCGCTTGTCCTGATTGTGGTGAACTAAAATTCGTTCCTTTCCGTTGCAAATCTCGGTTTTGCCCTTCTTGCGGAAACATGTATAACCTCAAACGTTCTTTTCACATGTCTTGCAAGTTAGTTTCGTGTGTTCATCGCCATTGCGTTTTCACCATTCCCGAAGAACTTCGTATCTATTTCCTCAAAGATCGTTCTCTTTTAAACTGTCTCTTTTCTTCTGTTAGAGACGTTGTTCTTCGTATGTTCTTTAAGATGAATAAATCTGAATGCTTCACTCCTGGCTTCATCTGTGTTCTCCACACTTTCGGCCGTGATCTCAAATGGAATCCGCATATCCATGCTCTCATCTCTGAAGGAGGTTCTGGTAACATTACTGTTTGGAGAACTGTTAAACACTTTGATTTCACTTTCCTTCGTATCGCTTTTCGTAAAGTTCTTCTTGAAAGACTTACAGAAAAATTAGGCCCTTCTTTTCGCAAAGTTAAAAATGATATTTACAAAAACCATTCCGATGGCTTTTATGTTCGTGCCAAACCTAATCTTTGCACCCCAGATATCACAATCAAATATATTAGTCGTTATCTTGGTCGTCCGGTCATCGCCACTACCCGCATCGATGATTATGACGGTAATACTGTAACCTTTCATTACACTAGACATGAAGACAATCAAACAATCACCGAATGTGTTCCTGCTTTGGATTTCATCAAAAGACTCATCATTCACATTCCTAAAAAACATTTTAAAATGCTTCGATATTACGGTATCTACGCAAAACATCATAAGCACGAAAAGAAACTACGGCGATGTATCTCTCCCGAAAAGCGTAAATACTTCCGTTCTCTTTTAGATTGGCGCAGTTCAATCTTACTCACCTTTGGATATGATCCTTTAAATTGTCCTAAATGCGGTTCCTCTATGCTCGTACTCGAGGTTTACCACAAAAAAATTGCACTATTTGAACAATATCGAAAGGTAATGGGATATGGATGACTCCACACACCACCATCTTTCTACATCGTCAAATAGTGCATTTAAAAAACAACAAAAAACTCCATAATCAACGTCATCGCGAAGTCCACATCTTCGCTCTTTTGTTATGTCCTTTTTGATTCAAACTTATTATACATCATATTTAACGATTTGAGAAATTTCCTATAAAGCAAAAAAAGCTTTGGGAAAAAAGTGTTCCAGGGAATTCATAAAAAAGCGGTTATAAAGGTTCCGAAGGAAAGGAAAAAATTGTATAAAAAACTCATAAAAGAAGGAGTCATCCTGTAAAAAAATCGGATGGCTCCCTTGTTATAGTATTAATCGATGATTTCTTTATAACCGTCTTTTGTTTTGGTAAACAAAGGAAGTTTCTTTAAAAAGAGAATATCCTCTCTCTGAGCGGCTTTTCCTTCGGCTAAAAGAGCACCTTTTTTTACAATCTCTGCCCCTGCATTTTTGGCAAGAACTTCCAGAGCGTGCAGCGATTCCCCTGTTGAAATCACATCATCAATGATACAGATTTGTTTTCCACGAATTTTTTCCGCATCCACACCGTCCAGATACAGGTGCTGTTCTCCAGCAGTGGTGATTGAATGAACAGAAGCAGAAACCACGTCCTGCATATAAGATTTTTCACTTTTTCTTGCAACGATAAATTCCTTCAAGCCAAGACATTTACTGACTTCATAGGCAAGGGCAATGCCCTTTGCCTCAGCAGTGAGGATGGCATCCACAGGACCAATCAGTTCCGCAAGCTTTGGAGCACAGGCAGCGACAAGCTCTGTATCTCCTAAAACAACGAAACTGGCAAAAGCAGTATCTTTATTGATTGGGATAAATGGGAGAACTCTTTTAATACCACATAATTCCATTGTATATTTAGTCATGCTTTTTCCTCCATTTATGAATTACATTCCAAGAAATCTTACAATGATACCGGCAACCATTCCGAGGAATGGATTAGTTACTGCTGTGACAACCAGAGTAGATCCGCCGACAGCCGCATTGGTAGCAAGAGCAGCCGGTGCATCTAAAGCGACTGTTTTGAAAATTCCCAGTACAAATAAAAATCCAGCGATAGAAGAAGCCGGAACATATTTGCTGATTTTTGGAAGGATTCCAAGAATCAAAATCACTCCGATCACAACCATCATTGCTACACCGGCCCATACCGGATGCGGTGCACTGGCAGTTGCAGAAATAATAGATTCTACAGGCGCACCTCCAAAGAAAGAAGATCCCATATCAGCCAGGGAAGAGATTACAGTAAGATGGTCAACGTTATAATTTCCGCTGGTTGCCATGCTGGCAGTAATGGATCCAAAGGAAATATTGGAACCGATATTCAGGCATACCATTCCAAGAGCACCCATGATAACGTTTGTATTGATGGTAAATTTCTGACGGATGAATTTGTCATCCACGACAACAATATTTTCTTTTTCTTTTTTGAAAATGGCGTTGGCAATACAGGATGCCACGACAGAAATGACAATGGTGTATACCAGAGTATTTCCACTGTTTCTGGTAAGATAATAGGTAACCAATGCCGCTGCAAGGGAAACGCCTCCCGCAAGCTTGTCTTTTTTGATCATATCGATGGCAGCTTTTGTTAAAATGATACCGACACCGGCCATCATTCCGAAAGCAATATCTTCACCGACAAAATCAACGATTTTTGTTAATAGTCCAAATACTCCGATCAGGGCCATGATGACTGCACCCAGAAAAATCATGGTACATCGTTCGGAACGGTTTTTTCCGGCACTTCCGGCATAGGTAATGGTTTCTGCCTGGAATGAAATTGGTGCCACACTCTGGGTCACGGTGTTACCAATCGCGCCAATAAAAAATGCCATTGCGGTAGGAATGGATGCAAATCCGAAAGTAAGGGCCAGTAATCCCTGTGGGAGTCCATTCAGTACAACGCCAATGACAGCCAGAATGTCTGTTAAAATGTTTGTCATATTTCCTCTCTTTCTGCATGTTTATATGCTCTTTGGTATTCCGTATATTCGGATAAATAAATTAAATGCAAACACTTGTATTATAATGGAAAGTGAAATATAATAAAATTACTAATATTACATATGAATTATAATAATTTTATTATATGGAGGGTGCTTTATGACTCTGGAATCTTATCGTAACTTTGTTGCAATTGTAGAGTGCGGGAGTATTCTTGCCGCTTCAAAACGATTGCTGATTGCACAGCCATCTTTAAGTAATCAGCTGAAAAACATTGAGCGAACCTATGGGGCAAAGCTGATCAATCGGGGAAGTCGCTCCATTGAACTGACGGAGGCCGGTCGCATATTTTATAACAAAGCACGGGAAATGTGTCGAATAGAAGAAAGCATCCGTACTTCCATTTCCTGTCAGCAGACGGGATATCGGGAACAGCTGAAAATCTCCATTCCTGCTGGCAATTCAATTCATTATATACATCAGCTTTTTGAGAAGTTTGTAAAAAACAATCCGGATATCAATTATGATGTATATGAGATTCCCAGCGATTTTGTTGTGCCTAATGTCTTAAATGGTATCACAGAAATTGGGTTGATCCGTGCAAGTATCCCTCAGTATGGTTCCCTTACAAGCTTCCCCTATGAAAAGGATGATATTGTGGCAGTCATCCCAGAAGGCCACCCCCTTGCTGATTCCGAAGAGCCTTTGGAAATCACAGATTTTATAGGATATCCTCTGGCAATCCCCTTTGATATTTTGAATATCGTTTATACAGTATTTGGCCAGCATGCCGTTGCGCCAAATGTGTCCATTATTACATCGATCAATGAGACTGCCATTGAATGGGCAAGGTCCTTTCAGGCCATGGCTCTCATTCCCTATTCAGAGGGTGATGAGAAGAAGACAACAGATATGTTAATCCGCCCCATTGCCAATGATGGAATGTATGTCATGAGCGTATTTTTGATTCGTAAGGACAGAGAACTGTCCAATGCCGGTCAAATGTTTCTTCAAGAGATTGGAATCGAAGTGTGATTAGCATATTGACAGAGCCGGAAATGTTAGATATACTCATAACCGACAGATGGTCGGTTGCCTGTAGATGTGAGAAAAAGGATGATGTGATATGAGAATTGTGAAGGATGCGGAGGAGAGAAGGGAAGAGATTCTGGACGTGGCGGAACGGCTGTTCAGTACAAAAGGCTTTGATCATACCAGCACCAATGATATTCTGGAAGGTGTGGGGATTGCCCGGGGAACTCTTTATTATCATTATAAATCGAAAGAAGATATATTGGATGGGGTCATCGAGAGAATGACCAACCGGATGATGGTCGATGCCAAAAAGATTGTGCAGAATAAAACGATGCCCTTTCAGGAACGGCTGACCGAATCTGTGTTGGCTTTAAATGTGGATTCGAAGCTGGGAGAAGAGGTGATGGCACAGGTGCACCGTCCCCAGAATGCTCTGATGCATCAGAAGATGCAGAAACACTTGCTTGCCGGGATCAATCCACTTCTTACCGAGCTGCTGGAAGAGGGAATTGCATCGGGAATCTGTCACACCGCTTATCCGAAAGAAGTAGTGGAGATGATCATGCTCTATGCCAACACTGCCTTCGATGATCTGGACATGGCTGAGATGAGTCAGGAAGAAAGAGAACAGAAAATGGCAGGATTTATTTATAATGTCGAGCGTTTGATGGGCATGGAAGAACAGAGTTTGCAGGAAACCATTATGAAGATTTTTCATAAAAGTAAATAAGAAGGTGACGCTATTTAATGATGGGGCTGTCGCACCAAAAACAGCCACTAACCCTATGGCAGAGATTCATGCATTACATGGAATCGCTGCCATAGTTTTATGAATAAGCGTGGTACCTATGGCATAATCGCAGACAACTTGCGTTTTGCTACTCAACTTTCGAACGTTTATGGAAACGCCATTCGCGCTAAACTCGCTAACGCTCAGACAACGCGCTCGGTGGCGGATTCGTTCTCAAGTTTCGTGACGCAAAACCTGCAAACCATCTGCTCTTTATACCATAGGCATCCACGCTTTTTTCATAAATCTTCGGAATACGATTCCATTGCAAATACATGAATCCCCGCCATTTACGCCACACCCGGTGCCAAAATCTGTTTTTGTTCCCCCCAGGCTGTGGCAAAGCAAAAGAAAAAAGCCGAACTTTTTTTGCAAAGAACGGCTCTGGGTGTATAATTATGTTATGCACAAAACTAAAATTATACAGAAAGATTATAGCCTATCTTCGATGAATTATCAATTAAAACTTCCCTTTGAACTGGAAGTTCTGATCCCGGACGATGACCCGGTCCGCCTGTTAAGTGCGTTTGTGGAGGAGCTGGAACTGACTGATCTGTACCGGTCTTACGGAAAGATCAAAAAAGACCAGGTGACACCGCGTCAGATGTTCAAGATCGTGATCTATGCTGCCATGAACCATATCTATTCCAGCAGGGATATTGAAACTGCCTGTAAGAGGGATATCAATTTCATGTATCTGTTAGAAGGAAGACCTGCACCGGATCATGCAACCATTGCCAGGTTCCTCTCCCTTCATTTATCCCAGTGTTCGAAAAAGACATTAGCCGAAGTGACGGAGATGCTCTACAGCCTCGGTGAGATATCCGGGATCCATATCTTTATTGACGGGACAAAAATTGAATCTGCAGCAAACCGGTATACATTTTTATGGAAGAAAGCAGTGACAAAACATCAGCAGAGGCTTTGCCAAAAGATCGCAGTCTTTGTGGAGGAATGCGAGATACTCTATGGGATCCGTTTTATTTTTAATGGAAAGAAGTTCGGTCTTAGAACCCTGAAAAAGATCCGGAAAAGACTCTATAAGATCAAAGAGGAAGAAGGGATCGTGTTTGTCCATGGAATCGGAAAAAGAAAAAGCCAGATCCAAAAATCCATTGAAACATTGGAAGAATACATGGAAAAACTGAAGGAATACACACAGAAGATTCACCTCTGTGGTGACAGGAACAGTTATTCCAAAACAGATCCGGATGCTACTTTTATGAGGATGAAAGAAGACCATATGCAGAACGGACAGCTCAAGCCAGCCTATAATCTCCAGCATGGTGTGGATTCCGAATATATCACATGGCTAGATGTGACCCAGAGGCCGACAGATACCAGGACCCTGATCCCGTTTGTAAAAGATATGGAGGAACACCTGTCGTTCCATTATCGGGATATCGTTGCGGATGCCGGTTACGAAAGTGAAGAAAACTATCTGTTTCTCGAAGAAAACGGTCAGATTGCTTATATCAAGCCGAATAACTATGAACAATCAAAGAAACGCAGGTATAAACAGGATATCGGACGCATGGAAAATATGACATACGATCCGGAGCAGGATCATTATATCTGTTTTAATGGCAAGAAGATCGTGTGGAAATATGACCGAAAAGAAAAAACAGCAACGGGTTATCAACGGACCACATCCGTCTACGAATGCAGTGAGTGTGCAGGCTGTCCCTATAAAACAAAGTGTATCAAAGGGAATAACAGCAAGACCCCAATGGAAGAAAGAGTAAAAAGGCTTTATGTTTCCAAGACGATGAAAGAAAAAAGAAGGGAAGATCTGGAACGGATCACCAGCGAGTACGGGACACAGCTGAGGATGAACCGGAGCATCCAGGCAGAAGGCTCGTTTGCGGATGTAAAAGCAGACATGGCATTCCGGCGGTACACATACCGGGGCATGGACAATGTGACTGCCCAGAGTGTGGTCCTGGCGATCGCCAATAATATAAACAAGCTTCATAATAAGATCCAAAACGACAAGACAGGACAGCACCTGTTTGAACTGAAAAAGACAGCATAATTTTTAAAATTTCAAAATACATATCAGGCAGGTCTTTTGTCTAAGACAGAAGGCTTAGATAAGTGCGCTTTTTCAGCAGTACAAGTGCTGTAACTGTAGCCAAAGCAAGCAGATTCTGCTGAAAATGCGCACAAAAAGTCCGTCGGCAGTTACGGTCGTTAGACCGTTACTGCGACGGAACCCTCTAAGCTGGTTATTCGGATACGTTTTCTACTGCTTTTTCTTTCAGATAACCAGTCATACTTTTTTTGCTGATTTTACAGAGTGTACCTTGAGGAGTAACCAGAATCACTTTTCCATATGCTTTTTCGCCTATCCGGTCATATAATCTTCCGGCACTCATACTGTCTCCAAGCACCGTGTACGGGCTATTTGCAACATAGCCAAGTTTTCCAATCCCTTCCATTTTAACCAGGATAGCCTCTTTATCATATTCATTATCAGGCTCTTTTTCCAGAATCAGCTTCATTCCTGGTTTCAGGAAATCATTTCCGTAATAATGCTTTGTTCCGGTTAATGTGAAATATACTTTTCCCATGTTTATTTGCTCCCTTTTTAAAAATCATATTCATCCGGATCCAGACCGGATAATTCCAATTCAGTTTCTTCGTATTCCTTTTCTTCACTAATCATTTCATGGAGAAAAGACATTTCAGCAGCTCTTTCAAAATCACTCATGTTACCATCGTGGTTGAAATCAAATAAATCTCCAAATAATCCTTTCATAGTGGTGAACCTCCCATTAATCTTCCAGCCAATCTTTATAATCTGCTTCACTGGCGAAGAGCTGATACCCTCCATCCACATATCCCATATATCCGTTTTCTGTATTGTATCCTTTCATGTTTCTTCGCCCCTTTTCTTTATCTGTTATATATAAGATAAAGGATTAGCTGTCCTATAAAAACACCACCTATTTTCTGCTTCGTTCCTGAACCATCTGCTGTTCCAGATACCTCGGCACCGGTTTCCCGGATCTTTTTGCAATAGCAATCTGTTTCTCATGAAGTTTCCGTATCACAGAAGTCCTTTTCTTCGGACGATTCGATGTTGGTTTCTGCGCTTTTTCAACAGCCTTTTTCTGGTTATTGACCTGACCATCTACCATATCATAATTGGCTTCCGTTCCGGATTCATGGCTTCGTTCATACATCCCATTCTGGAAATATTTCTGATATAGTTCCATCTTTATCTGCAGCTGTTTCATCCTTTCCGGATACTTATCCTCAGGATGAATATGTTCACGGATCTTCTGCTTGGCAGTTTCATCAAAACCTCCGATTCCGGTTTCTGCCACATATTTTCCGTAACTGTCGAGAATAATCCTCGCAGCCTGTTCCCGGAATTCCTGGTGCTCCAGAAGATAAAACTGTTTTCCGTCAATGATGATGTAGTCTGTTACTCTCCAGTTTCCGGAATAACCATCGATCCTATAATTTTGGGTATCCACAGACAGAACGCTTCCTGTTGTACCCATACGGATGAATCCGCTGATTCTTCTGGGATGATCATCACTCAGATAAAAGCAGGAGATTTCTCCTTCATGGTTAAGCACCAGCACATCACTGACTTCTGTTTTATTCCGGATCCGTTTCCAGATATCATTAGCGGTCTCATCCGGCTTCATTTCACCGACCATCATATGCCGGTAAAATTCCACACGAACAGCAAGATTCTTTTCCCGGACCTCATTGTAGGATAGATGCCATAGTTTCCGCCCGGCAGTCATCTTATTGACACGATAAAGGGCAAATTGATTAATCTTCATACTCATCATCCTCCGATGCCAAGAGATATGAATCCAGATCCAGTGTATAATAATACTTGTCTTCAATCTGCTGCAGTTTTTCGATCAGCGAAGATAAGATTTCAATCATTTCTTCATCGGATACATCCTCTTTTGTTTCTTCAAGAACATCCAGTGTTTCATCAAGGCTCTTAGGCACACGCAACGCCCGTCTGTAAAGGGTTTCGTCCCATACCTCGTTAAACTCCCTGTGCCGCTCGTCCCATTAGAAAAGATTCCTGTTCCTGCG
>NZ_JBQHUC010000039.1:0-24405 GCF_052065395.1 Bariatricus sp. HCP28S3_F11
CTATTCGGTACATGATACGATGATATCCATCACTCCCGGCTCTGTTTTTGAGGTAAATAAAAATCGTCAAAGCCAGTAAAATCAATAGATTTAGGCTTGACAGAATAGGAAGGAAGTATGTAGAAAAAAGAGCAGGAACAATTGCTTTTCGCGGGGAAATTAGGTTCCTGCTTTTTGCGTGTTTTACATGGATTTTTACTTGTTTTTCCGTTTGTTTTTGGGAGCATAATGAACAGAGCTTTTGTTTTCTACGGCACGCATACATTCATTGAAAAGTTTGTAGTATATAGGATAGGATAAACCAGATATCTGGGCAATCCAGTAAGGTGTTTTCCGTTGGAAGGATGTTTATAATTGGGATAAAAGAAAGACATGTGCTGTAGCACTGTAAAAATGCATTTTAGGAATTTGCTCTGCATAAGGAGCCGTCTGATTTATCAGGCGGCTCGGTGTCGTTAGGTGGAAAAATTGAATAATTATATTAAAATGCTTAGGGTGTCAAAAGGTACACCCATCTCATTAAAATGAGATTGGTAAAACGAAAACAATGTGGAAAGTAGAATCCATAGAAGATTAGCTGTAGAGAAATGCCGACAGCATATTTGAAATAGGTGGTATATTTATGATAACAATAAAAGATGTAGCGTTGGATGCAAATGTAGCTGTGGGGACTGTTTCTAAGGTAATTAATGGTCAGCACGTGAGTGAAAAGAATAAAAAGAAAGTAGAAGCTTCAATAAAAAAACTGGGATATCAGGTAAATTATTATGCAAGAGGACTTAAGACACAGCGAACATATACTGTTGCTGCGATAGTTCCGGAAATATTAAATCCATTCTTTGCATCCTGGGTGTATTATATAGAACAGGCACTTTAAAGGAAGGGATATAAAATGTTTTTATGTAATACACAGGGAAATAGTGAAAAAGAAGAGTATTATTTTAAAATAGCTTCGCAAAATAAAGTGGATGGAATTATATGTGTATCTTATCGAGATAAAGAGTCCTATATATCCGAGGACATTCCTATTATTTCATTAGATCGTCATTTTGAGAAAAAGATAAGCTGTATATGTTCTGATAATTATCATGGCGGAGAAATTGCGGCACAGAAAATGATTTCCACAGGAAGTCGTAATCTGATTTACATTCGTAGTGGTTCAACTATTCCAGGAGAGACAATGAAGCGCGGACTTGGGTTTAGTGATTATTGCAAGTCGAAAGGTGTAAGCTGTGAGATGTTGGATTTGGGAGATGAAGATGAGCTCTTTGACTTCAGAAGGAACGAAATATGACGATCTGCATTTCCAGTCATATTCTGGAGGAATTGTCCAAGATCGCAACAGACTATGGAATCATTCACAATGGAAGCCTGCTGCAGGAGATTACACAGGAAGAACTGATGAAAAGGTGCAGTGAACGGATGGAACTGACATTAGATCATCCCGAACAGGCGATTCCTGTGCTGGATTCTATGGGATTTACCAACTATCAGGTGACAGATAAGGAACATATCCATATTTTTGAGCGTTTGAATGAAAGTGCGGCAGTGAATATGGAACTTGCAAAGGCGGGGATTCCGGTAAAAGGAATTACCATTACCAATGAAGAACTGGAGACCTATTTCCTCAATCTGACGGGAGGTGCTGACCATGCTTAATTTGATAAAAATGGATTTATACCGGATGTTTCGAACGAAAAGCCTGTATGTGATCTGCATCGTGTTGGCTGCGGCATTATTGTTTACAACTATTTTGTGCAAGACGGATTATGAAATTTTGAATGAGGCGGATGCGGTACAGCAGGAACAGGTTGCGGAGCTGACTACAGAAAATATTAATGTGGGAATGATGGTAACACTTCCTACGGAGCCGGGAGAAAAGGTGACAGTATTTGACATCTTTTTTGGAAATTCACAGGGGAAATTTTATGCCCTGTTTTTGGTGATTTTTGCAGTTCTGTTTTCGACAGCGGACATCAGCAGCGGATATATCAAAAACATCGGCGGTCAGGTTCAAAGCAGAGGGGCGCTGGTCATTTCCAGAGCGATCGCCTTGGCTGTCTTTACAATCATGACATTGGCAGGGGTGTTCGTATTTCAGGCAGTGGCAAACGGCATTATTTTTGGATATCTGGAATGGGGAGATGCAAGGGCGATTCTGCTCTATTTCGCGACGGAGATGGTTCTCCATTATGCGCTGGTGCTGATTTGTATGACCATTGCAGTTACTTTGAAGAACAATGTGATCAGCATGGTCATTGCAGTTTGCCTTACTATGAATGTCATGACGATTGTGTATGGGCTGGTAAACAATGCGATTCAAAAAATGGGAATTCAGAATTTTCAGATTTATGAGTATACGATAACTGGGAAATTATCACTGCTACCCATGAACCCAGGTGGTAAGGAATGTCTGGCGGCATTCGGTGTGGCGCTGGCTTTTATTGTTGCGACGATAGTGGCAGGAAGTGTTGTGTTCCAGAAGAGGGATATTTGACAAATGTATATCGTGATTGGAATTTTAATCGGAATTATTGTGATACAATGGATTGTTTTATGGAAATATCAGCGGCAGGTGAAAGACATCTGCCGCCAATTGACATTTTTGATGAAACATGACAGCAATATGCTGATCAACCGGGAATTTGATATGGGAGGAATCGGGATCCTTTCCGACAGGCTGAATGAACTTCTGGAACTCCGGAGAAAGGAAAAGCGGCACTATCAGGAGAAGGAAGCTTTGATTGCAGATACTTACACGAATTTGTCCCATGATATCCGGACACCGCTTACTTCTCTGGACGGTTATATTCAGCTTATGGAAGAGTGCGAAGATTTGGAGGAACAGCAACGTTATCTAAGCATTATCCATGAAAGAATTCACAGCCTGAATGAAATGCTGGAGGAACTTTTCACGTTTACGAAGCTGAAAAATGAATCTTATAATCTGGAACTTACCTCATGTTGTATCAACCGAATTCTGAAAGAAACCGTTTTTTCGTATTATGATGACTGGTTAAGGAAGGGAATTCAGCCAGATATTCAGATTACAGAAGAACCAATCTATATTCAGGGGAATCAACAGGGGCTTCATCGCGTGATTCAGAATGTGATCAAAAATGGGTTGGATCATGGAGAAAAGAAGATTCGTATTGTATTGGAGCGTGAGCAGAATCAGGCAGTGCTTCGGATTGGGAATCAGGTTACATGTCCGGAACAGATTAATATTGATCATGTGTTTGAACGATTTTACAAAGCAGATGCAGCGAGAAGTAAGACATCTACCGGCCTGGGGCTTTCAATTGCAAAGGAATTGGTAGAAAGAATGAATGGGGAGATTAGAGCAAAGATTGAGGATAAGGAATTTATTGTCGAAATAGTTTTAGGGGACGTTCCTTTTGACCCCAGCATCGTGGCGAAAGGAACGTCCCCTATTATACAGGAATCAAAACACAGGCGCAATATCCCGGACAAGGCTGATAGCAATGGATGGTCAGAGTCTGTCCAATCTCGGGACTAAAGTCGCGGATTACGCGTTTGGTTCCGTTAAGGGCGACATCGGCGTAAGTTACCAGCCATTTTTTATCTCCATTTTTGAAGACTTCGTAGAAAGATCGGTTGATCATCTCGGAGACTGGGACACCTTCTACGGTGGCCATTTCGTTATTGCAGTATCGGAAAATGAAGTCTACACCGTGCCCGCATGCATCAAAGACCAATTCAATGATACAAAAAGCCAATGGCATTTCGTCCAGCAGGCTGCATTTCTCAAGCAGATCAAGAGGAAGATGATGGTCTGCATCATCCTGCAGTGTATTGGGCAAATTCAAAGATTGCCGGATTTGTTTATGCTGGCTTACATTTCGCTTCCGTCCCTGAAAGATACTTCCATCCGCCATAGTATACAAACCATCATCTGAGATGTGAACAATCTGATCTTTTCTCAGAGTGATACCTTTGGAAACATTCAGAAAATCATCTGCGGGTAAATGTGATGCAATTTCTTTCATGGGAATTGTGGTTGTAAGGCTTTCTCCGTTCAGGAGAGTAATGATTGTATGAGGATTCTGGCGTGTGAGATACATGATGTCAGAAGCCTTTATTTTTTTGCGCTCAAAATAGCGCGGCACATTATAATTCATAAGTTTACCACCCTTTACATCATAATATATATTACTACAGATGAATCTAAAATACAATGAGGGAATTAAAACGCATAATAACATTGGAATAATGTGACGATAAATCTGATAATGCGTATATATGATTTAAAACAATGACTTAAAAACAATTTAAATACAACGAAATGTTGCTCATTAATTCGATTTATGGTAATATGAAAACAATCATTCAGAGCGAAAGGAGGAGAGAAATGAGAGTTACAAAGCATAAAACAAAGATACAAGTGTTATTAACGGTTTTGGTGGTGCTCTCGGTTGTCCGTCAGTTTTTCTTAGGAAATTACCATAACATGTTTTTGGGAATGCTGACTTTGTTGCTTTTTATGGTGCCTCAGTTTGTAGATAAAAAGCTGGGTGTTACCATACCGATCGGATTGGAAACGGTGATTTTGATTTTTATATTTTCGGCAGAGATATTGGGTGAAATCAATGCTTTTTATGTAAAAATACCGATTTGGGATACGATTTTACATACAACCAACGGATTTTTGATGGCGGCTATTGGTTTTGCATTAATTGATCTCTTTAACCGAAGTGATAAATTCTCAATCAAAATGTCTCCGTATTTTGTGGCGTTTTTTGCGTTTTGTTTTTCGATGACGGTTGGCGTTTTATGGGAGTTTTTTGAATTCAGCATGGACTGGTTTTTTGCGATGGATATGCAGAAAGACTGGATTGTTCCGGCGATCAATTCTGTGAAACTGAATCCGACGGGGGCGAATGTTCCGATTCATGTGGACATTCAGTCCGTTGTAATCAATGGAGAGACATGGAATCTGGGAGGATACCTGGACATTGGAATTGTAGATACCATGAAGGATCTGATGGTTAATTTCGTAGGAGCGGTGGTATTCTCTGCTATCGGCATTTTATATCTGAAGCGTCGTGGAGAAGGGAAACTTGCAGCTTCCCTGATTCCACAGGTAAGAGATGATCTTACCTAAGCTGTTTGATCTTTTGTGAGATGGTTTCCAGTTCTTCTTTGGAAAGATCCGGAAGGTGTTCCAGCTTATCCATGAATATGGTCAGGGTTTCCCGGTCATGCATTTCTACCAGTTGGCTGTAGAAGTTGACTACAACACCGGTAACGATTGCAACCACAAAAATGGAGTAGACGGTGAGAAGGACGGAACATATTTTCCCAAGGAAGGTGACGGCAACCACATCTCCGAATCCTGCAGTAGAGATCACAGCGTAGCAATACCAGAGTGCATCGCCATATCGGGTGATGTCCGGCTCTGCGAGCTGTATGATTCCGGCTGCTGCGAATAGAAAGAGAAAGAAACCGGAGAGGATTCGATCTGCTTTGGTTCTCTTGAGAATTAACCATAATACTTTGATTTTTTTCATAATGGACAGCCTCCTATGAATTTAGGTGTGTGAATTAATTGAAGTATAGTACATTTCTGTCCGTACAGCAACAAAATGTCGCAATTGATGCGGAAAATGAAAAAACAAAAGGCAGAATAAGAAAGGAGCTTGAAAGATGAAGGAAAAAAAGACAATTCACGTGATTACATGGATTACCGGTATTTTAACGGTGCTCTTAGGAGTCTATGCAATTGTAAGACCTATGCGGACATTTCTGACGATAGGATGGATTCTGGGAGCGCTTTTGCTGGTAAATGGTATTGAACTTGTGATTCTTGCTCTAGCAAAAGAGAAGAAAGAAATTGGCGCATGTATCCTTGGTGTTGTGGAAGGTCTGGCAGGTATTATTTTATTGTTCAGCGGACTCCAGAGATTTCTTACAGATATCATGGCAGCGTATCTGGTAGGCGCGAGTATATTGATTTATGGAATTTTCCAGATTGCAGGAGGCGTAAAGTGCTTGAAAGTTTCCAAGGGAAAGGGGATACTGGCAATCGTCTGTGGCGTGTTATCTGTTATTGTAAGTATTATGGCTTTTAACCACCCGGTACTGACTATGGTCTCTGTTGGATATATGATCGCATTTTCGGTTTTGATGCAGGGAATCAATATGATCGTGCTTGCTGTAAATCTGGGAAAGTAGTAACGAGGAGGAAGCGGTTATGAAAAAAAGATTTCTGAAAAAAATGACGGCGGCTTTGCTGAGCCTGAGCCTTGCGTTTTCAGCGATGCCTCTCTCAGCAATTGCCGAAGAAGCGGAAGATACCGCGAGTGCGCCGGCGGTCAAGGAAAATGTATTTGCGAAGACGGGAACCACTTTTGGTATTAATAAACTTTACTCTACCGGACTTTCTCTTTGCGGTACGGTGCTTGTTAAAGTGGCCAACGCAACCGGAGATGAAGATTTTAAGAAGGTAGCTTCGATGCTGAATACGTGGGTTTTCGGAGGAAGCAGTACCGGACAGACACTGGCTGAGATTCAGGCACTTTGCAACGAGATCCTGAATGAGGTAAAGGTCATAGACCAGCATCTTACGGATTATAATGCGGAAATAGAACAGACGCTTGCGAATTCTGATTATACAGCGGCAAAGAATGCACTCAATCAGCAGTGGCACCAGGATGTTGAAATATATGAATCTTTATATAATGTCGATAGTGCATTAGAAGCTTATATGGCGTATATGGAAAAAGCAAAGGCCTATAATGATGGTACGATAGCGATTGAAGAGGTGAATAAGAGTAAAGAAGACCTGTATCAAGCTTTCAGTGAGGTTTATCAAGCGAAAGCATATGCCTTTGGAGACGAAGAAGAAGAGGAGATTCGCGAAATCATATTCGGGGATCGTACGATTGACGGAGTATTCAAATCAGTTATTAGGAAGATGACCGATGCTCTTGGAAATGAGAAGAATTACGCGGATGCCGCGGCACAATTTGCATACAAGGCTTACGGATTTTCGGATGATCAGTATAATTACATTATTACAAGCATTGACAAACAATTTATGGAAATTATTAAGCTGGAATTGATGTATGAAGAGTTCCTGTCACAGCGTGGAGATTATTTTGAAGAGAAATACGATGATGATGATGAGATCTGGAACAATTACGCGAATTGGGCTAAGGATCTAAATACTCTGAATGATGATGTTGCCAAAGCTATGAATTCCATGTTGGACAGGGAGGTTGTAGTCAGTGAATCCGCAGCCGGATCGATTCGTCTTAAGCTGGAGGAGTTTGTTAAATCCGGAGATTTCGCAACGGTTAATCTGGAGAACGAAGATTACATAAGTGAATTTACTTCTGATGACTATAAAGCTGAGCAGACTATAATCGATGCTTATAATCTGGAAAATGGTAATGCCTCTGGAGTGCTTGATGATGTTTCATCATCTTCCAATGTAACCGGTTCATACATGAAATTTAACAGGATAGCGGTTCCCGTTCAAAAAACAGAAGCAAATCCGTCAGGAATGGATATTTACTATGTTTTTGATCTTTCACAAAACGGCAATTCATCATGGACTTCAGGTGACCCTGTTCCGGAGAATCTGCGATTGATTAATATGGATCATAAAGAAGATTATGCTGCGTCAAAGGATGTCCATGTGCCGAGCTGCGATTTCTTTAATTTAACAAGAGGAAGCTACAGTGACGGTCTGCAGAACTTCAGTTGTGTAGTGATGAATTCGGATTGTCACAGTTTATTTGCGACACCGGTATTCAGCGCTTTGGGCAGCATACCGGCAAACTATTTGCAGGAATATCTGTTACAGGCAGACGATGCGAAAACATATTTTGTTTTCCCGCAGTATGATATGAGTCTTGGCGGCGCATTTGGCACAGACTATCCGATTTTCTATCTGGCAGATACGAAAAGTCAGCACCCCGGAACGGATCTTGAGATTACGCAATTGAATGCAAGTGATATTCAGCCGGATAGGGAAAATGGATTATACGATACAACGGCATATTCGGTCATCCTGAAGCAGGACAGAGAAAGTGACGGTGATGGATACTACAAAACAAAAATCGATACCGCTGTAGCAGGGTCGGGAATTGCAGAAATCGCATTGCTGTCAGAAGATGGAACTACTACAAGTGAAGCGGTTACGGTTTCTGCCGGGCAGGAAGTAACATTAAAATTTAAAATAGGAGAACGTACGACATTTGAATCCCTTACACTGCAAAGACATAATGATTACGATAATCCGACGAAAGTAACCTCTGAGGAAACCATCCTGAAAAAAGAGCAGATCAACAATCTGATTCCGGATGCAGACGGATATATTACGTATACATATCCGGCTCCTTACTCCAACGCAACGTTTGTGCTGAATACATGCGAAGGCTTTAAAGTGTATACGGAGGGCACAAATCAGATATTTGATGATGCAATCACGCTAGATTCTTACAGCAATGTTTTTAAAGAAGGAGAGACCGTTGTTTTTTATGTAAGGGACAACGTGAAGAGTGTTGGCTATTATGAGGGTGACACATATAAGGAAATCCAGTTAAAAACAAATTATGAAGGCGACAGAAAGGGAAGCTTTGTAATGCCGGGACATGATATCACATTATACTATGAAGCAGTATGTGTGGATCATCCTTATGACAACGGATTCTGTATGACCTGTGGTGAGTATCAGCCGGCAGTTTATAACAAATCAACGGGCAATTATGAGATAGGAAATGGTGGCCAGATGTTCTGGTTTGCTTCTCTGGTAAATGGAGATGCGGAACATGCAATTATTGAGGAAGCCAGACCGGATGCACATGGTGTTCTTGTATCCGATATTTCGCTTAAAAATCCGGCAGATGAGAAATACGAATGGAAAGCAATCGTAGAATTCAGAGGATACTTTGACGGACAGGGACATACCATTTCTGATTATAGAATGACTAAGGCGGATTCGGATACCGGATTTTTCCAGAGCCTTGTCACGGCACCGGAACTGAGTGAGGAATCAGAAAAAGCGACGCTGAAGAATTTTACCTTGAAAGGAAATCTAACTACAACGGGCAGTACAAGCAGTGCTGTAGGCGGTGTTGTGGGAACAACTTCCGGCGGTGTGATCAAGAGAGTAAATTCTCATGTTAATATCATATCCGGAATGCTGTATGGCGCAGGTGGGATTGCAGGACAGATCAATGCACAGACATCGATACAGGAGTGTACATATTCCGGACGTATTGTTCTGAATATGGACTTTTATGGTGCAGGTGGAATCGTTGGTGTTGTATATCAGGATGATTCCTATCCGGGCTGCACAATCATTAAAAACTGTGCGAACTATGGGGAAATTGACTATTATACGGCCGAAAACGTGGGTGGATCCGGATGTTCAGGCGGCATTGCCGGTCTGATTAATATGAGCGGAAAAGACATCATTCTGTCGGATTGTTATAACTATGGACAGGTTTCTACACAGAGAATGGATTATTATGGTACAATCTCCGGAACCATTCATGCGAAGAAAGATGGAATTGAGAACTGCTATTATCTTGACACAATAGGAAGCAAGCCGTTTTTGGGAGATTCGGATATTGTAAATGACAATACACTTGCACTGGCGAAGACGGCAGGCGAGTTTAAGAGCGGTGAGGAAGCATATCTTCTGAACCGGGAAGTGACTGATGGAACACAGGTATGGTATCAGAATATTGATAATGGAAAAACACCGGATGATTACCCGGTACTTGACAATACGCATGGTACTGTATACCGTTTGAGCGACGGAACCTATTCAAACTATGATACCGAGCCTGAGAAAGAAACATATGAGATCTACACGTTTGAAGATTTCAAGAAGATTCCGGAAATTGTCAAGAAGAATAACAGAGCTGATTTCAAATTGATGAATACCATTTTCGGAAATGGTGAAACATTAACAGAATTGATCGGATCAGCGGAATTGCCATACAATGGTACATTTGATGGACAAGGATATTACGTCTATCGGTTTGATATGAAGCCGACTGATGGGGACGCAGCACTTTTTGACACCATTGGTTCCATGGGAACCGTCAAGAACCTCGGTATCTTTTACCAGACTGTTGAAGGAGAGAAGGCAGCAGGAATTGCCCTTACTAATTATGGATTGATCGATGAATGTATCAGCGGATCAAATCTTTCCGGAAGTTTTGTAGACAAATTATCAGGAGAAACCCTTCCGTTATCCGAAACAACAACCTTTGTAAAAGGTAAGTCCATGGCGGGCGGTGTTGTTGTTGAAAATAAAGGAGTGATACGAAATACCGCAAACTATGCAGAGGCTACGGCAGCTTCTTCGGACGGAATTGCCGGTGGAATTGCTGTAATCAATAGTGGAACCATAGAAAACTGTCTGAGTATGGGAAAACTGAAAACGGGTGAAAACGGAATCGCAGGCGGAATTACCGGAACACTGACAGGAAACGGAATCATTCATATAGCATACTGTGCTTCTGCATCAATAGAAGCTAAGACCGTTGGGGCTGTCTGTGGGCAAAATGAAACGGCGTCTGCCCGAAGTGGCGAAGGAGCAATCTCAGATACGTTCTACCTGAATACATTATTCGGAGGGGAAGAACAGGGAACAGCAAAGGCAAAAGAAGAGATGAGATCGGATGCTTTCAAGGATGAACTGAATACTCTGACGGAAGGAAAAGAGGGACTTTGCAGATGGACAAGGTCAGATTCAAAGAATTCTGCTTATCCGAAGATTTTATCTTCTCTGGTAGTGGAAACAGAATTAATCAATGCATCGAAAGGACTTACGGTAAAAGGCCTTATGCACAAAGATACCAAGCTTCAGCTGACGGAACTGGATAAGAAAAATGAAATTTACAAGGCTTTCCAGAAGTATGTGGAGAATTCAGACAGACAGATCCTCTATTGTGGAGAACCGGCGTTGGTATACGAAGACGGACAGCCGGCTGCCTATGAAGAAACACTGAAGCTGAAACTGGATCTGTCAAAATACCGCGGAAAAGATTATAAAGTCCTTGTTTACCGAAACGATAAAGTAGAAGAACTGGCAATCAATCAGCAGATGATTGCTTCCAAAGAAGTAGAAGAACTTGCTCCTTTTGCCGTATTGGCGAAAAAGAGCATCTTGTCTCAGGTGGTAAAAACAGGAGATACCAGTAATCTGCTCCTTTGGTTAGGAATTTTTATCCTGGCAGGTTCTGCATCGGCAGGTATCCTTTACTGGAGAAGAAAGAAAGCAAGTAAATAAAATGAAAAGAAAAACTAAAACAATCATAATCATTATCTTTATTGCGGCTGGCAAATCAGCCCCAGGAATCTTCTGGTTTATGATGAATCATAAGAAAGAAGAAGCAAAACATACATCTGCCCAGGTCGTTGCATGGGATGTGGATATCGAACCGGAAAAACCCGCTGAGGGAAAACAGATTATGATACCGGGATATACAAGTATGGTCATGAAAGCGAATACGAAAGAGCAGACCGTAAGTATCGGCAATCCGGCAGATAATACATGTAATTTTATAATCGTACTGAAGCTTGCAGACGGAACGAAACTCTTTGAGTCTCAGGAGTTAAAACCAGGAGAAGGTCTGGAGGAAATTTCCATCGAACAGGAACTTGAAACAGGAGAGTATCAGGCGGTTATAGAATATAAATGCTACGCCATCGAGGACAACAGTCCGTTAAATGGCGGAAGCACAGAGTTTCAATTGTATGTGAAGTAGGAGGAATTCAGATGAAAAAAGCAGTAATGAAAAAAATGATGGCAGGGTTATGTACAGCAGCAATGCTGGTATCTTGCACAATGGGCGTTCTGGCAGCAGATATTGAGCTTGATCCGTCAGAAGAGACCAGGCAAAGGGGAGATACGGAAGTACACGCCAATGTTACGGATAATGATAATAAACCTGACTATCTTATTACCATTCCGCAAAGTGTTGACTTTGGAACGCTGCAACAGCCTACAACAGATGCAGATGCCTATTCTTCTGTAGATATTACAGTCAAATGTATAAAAGCTGAAGGCTTAGCAGCTGGTCAGGGCATTGCTGTTCTGGTGAAAGATGAAACTGCAGAATCAATGAATGATCCATTTAAACTGCTGGGAGAAAATTCAGATTGTTCCCTCACATATGAGATGTATGACCAAAATTCGAACGTTCAGGATGGAACGTGGTATCAGAATGGATTTCTGTTTATAACATTCACCGATGCAGTTCAGGAGCACACGAATCAGTTGAGATTAAACTGCAACCAGTTATATGGCAAAGATCTGGATGTTTGGGGTGGCGCATATTCCGGAACTTTGAACTTCTATACAAGAATTGTAAACGTGAATGCACAGTAGAAAAGAACATATCTCTACAAAGAGAAATTTGATACGAAGAGTTATGGTCCTGGCTCTTCTTAGCTGTATCTGCTTCCTGGGTTTTCCCAAGACAGCTCTGGCTGAGGAGGCGAAAGATGCGGACTATGCCGGGAGCACAAAAGTCAAAGCCTATGTGATAGCAGCTTCGGAAGATGTTCCGGAGAATGATGCAAAAGATGAGGATCAGCCACCGGATGGCAGTGAAACAAAGGTGGAAACAGGAGATCAGAGTCAGGCAGTATTCTGGATCATGATATTGCTACTGTCAGGAACCGGACTCCTGTGTGAGGTCAGGAGAAGTTTAGAAAAAAAAGAATAGAGTGAACAAAAGGGGGCACGGCCCCCTTTGTTTATTTCAAAAACTCTTCTACTATTGAAACAAATGCAGCAGATCCAAGATATAAAACATCTTCGTCTATATTAAATAACGGATTATGGTGTGCGACATCCGTATGTTTTTCTTTATTAGAAGAACTTAAAAAGAAAAATGCCCCCGGAACTTCATTTAAAAAGTAAGCAAAATCTTCACCGCCCATGTTTGGAGCAGGTACTTGTGTAATCACATTTTCAGAGCCGGCTACTTTCGTAATCGCATCGATCGCGAGGTGGGCCATAGCATCGTTGTTGATGACCGGAGGCGCACCCCAATCCATTTCAAATTCAATGGTTCCGCCAAAGGTAGAGGCGACACCATTTGCAATTTCTTCAATTCTCTGAGCTAATTTACGTCTTATAGGTTCCTCAAGAGCACGTATGGTACCCTCAATCATAACTGTGTCCGGAATCGCATTGTATGCATTACCACCATGGATTGAACCTATTGTGAGAACAGCCGGTTTGGTGGCGGAAATTTCTCTTGCAATTACTTCTTGAAGAGAAATGACAATATGTGAAGCGATATTAATAGGATCAATACCTTTTTCGGGAGTAGAGCCATGACACCCATGTCCCTCTACTTTGATAACGAATCGATCAAATGAAGCCATACAACAGCCTGGGGTGAGGATGAATTTGCCGGCAGGGATGTCTTTGTTGAGAATTGTTCCGATATGCTGCCCGAATACAGCATCGACACCTGCCATAGCGCCGTCAGCTATCATGATCTGTGCCCCTTTGGACAATTCTTCAGCGGTCTGAAACAGAAGACGCACAGTACCCTTTAATTCATTTTTATGTTGACTTAATACTTTTGCAGCGCCAAGAAGCATAGTCATATGTGTATCATGTCCGCAGGCATGCATACACCCTTCATTTTTAGAAACGTAATCTACAGCATTCAGCTCCTTGATCGGGAGCGCATCCATATCAGCTCGAAGCGCAATCGTTTTGCCGGGAGTTCCCCCTACGATATCAGCAATAATGCTGCTATCTGTTTTTGAACATTTATAAGGGATCCCAAGCTTTTCTAATTCATTTAGTATGTATTCCTGGGTCCTTGGAAGAATCTTGCCAAGTTCCGGAATCTGATGAAGGTCTCTTCTCATTTTTACAAGGTCATTTTGAAGTTCTTTACATTCTTCCCACATGCTCATTTTAACATCTCCTATTATTCTTTTATGCATTCTTTGATGCAGTGCTTTTGTTTTCTTTTACATATAAAAATCTACCAAATCCGAGGCTGCCGAATACAGATACGATGATAAGCATCCATGTCGGTGGAGCAATTGTGAATTTTAAAAGTAATGGAAGTCCAATGCCAAATACAGCTATTTTAGGGTATTTGGCTGCATATGTTCCAAATGTTCCTCCGAAGATAGCGGCGGCAGCATATTTGGTAAGGGCTGCTGTAATAAATTCAGGAAGGACAGAAACAACAGCTGAACCAACTAATACAGCACTGGTTGTGGCAATCAGGTTTGTTACGATGGAACCGCAGATTGCCATAGTAGATGCAACTTCAGCCTGAAGGGTTCCGGGTTTACTTCCTGTTGTTTCCAGAGCCATTGTGGCGCAGGGAACACGCATGTTTCCTATGTTTCCTGAAAGGAAACTTAGATATGTACCAGTCAGACCCAGTGAAGCATAATAGGAAACCGGCTCCACTATATAGAAAGCGCCGAAAGACAGTGCAACCATTCCCCATGCGGAAAAAACCAGTTTTGGATCCGGCCAGCAATTATATTTCGTGCACAGCCAGATAACCGGGATGAATGAAGTAATGGCTGCTAAAAGATTAGTAGGGCTTCCGATTCGAATACTATTTCTTTTCCATTCTTTTAAAAGTTGATTATTGTCCATCTTCTATTACCTCCTGTAATCTCACTATAAACCGACAGCCAAATCAAAAATAATTGCACAGGCCATTCCGATTATCATGGTAATACCTAAAGTATATTCACGCAGTTTTGGGAATTTTGGTACTACAAATTTTGAAAGGAACATCATACTGAAAATTCCGCCTAGTACGGCAGCTGTATTTCCAAATCCTTTGGAAATTTCATTTACATTTAAATAACCGAAGATACCAAGAGAACAGGCACCACTTAGAATAATCAGCCATTTTCCGTCACCGCCGCTTATTTTGTTTCGGACTTTTTCGAGAGCAGGTGTGATCACGCCTGTAGATACGAGCCATCCGGCACCATTTAATGTCATTGTAAACCAACTGACAGCCATTACAGTTAACGTAAATCCTGCGCCGCCAAGCTCCACACCGCAAGCTTCCGCACCGAGCGTTGCTGCTGTTAGTTCAGTGGGAGCTGCGCCGATGATGGAGAGCCTAAGCCATGCAAGTGGACCTCCGATCGAAGACATTAAACCGACCATAACAATGAAAACACCAAGAGCCGGTCCGATAGCGGATATTAATCCGACACGAAAAGCGGTTTTGGGAATTTCGTTAGAAATATTTGCTTTTACCGCAGTTTTTTTTGCCATGCGCACATATAAAAGTGCCTGAACAAAAGAAATGATTACCGTAACACCACACAACAGCCAAAGAACGCCTGAATTTGAAATTTTTACATAATCCATAATCTCACTCCTTATTATCTTTTGATTGTATCTGTGTTAACACTTGTTATGTAAAGAAGTATAGCATTCTGAAAATAGGAAAAATATGTGTTTGAAGTACAAAAAAAGAAATAAAAAACAGAATTGAAATAACAAAAATTGTGTTTGACATACAAAATAATATATGCTTATTTATACATAAGATACAAAGACGTTTTTGTAATAAAATATTATACTATCAATGTTAGATACCAGAAAACCTTAGACTTCAGAAGAAAGGAGAATAGGATGACAGTATATGAGTTGCTGCAGGTTCCCTCATTGAAGAATAATTTGAAAGTGATTGCAGGAGAATCAGGATTAGACAGAAAAATATCATCAGTTACTGTTATAGATACTCCGGACGGATTGAACTGGCTTCGGGGAAATGAAGTTGTGATCACTACAGCATATGCGGTAAGTGATAAAGAGGAAACATTTATTGAATTTACAAAGGAAGTAATTCATAAGGGAATCAGTGCATTAGTTGTGAAATTAGATCGTTATCTGAAAGAAATTCCGGAGGAAGCAATAGGACTGGCTAATAAGGAACATTTTCCGCTTATATCGTGTCCGGGAGAATTTGCCTTTTGTGATATTATCAACCCGGTACTTTCTAATATTATATCTGTGCAGGCGTCAGAATTGGAGGAATCCAGCCATATTCATAAAAGTTTTATAGAATTGGCAATTAAAGGAAGCAGTATACCTGAGATTCTATATACATTGAGTGATTTGATTAAATCTCCTGTGCTATTTATAGATAAGGTGTTTGAAAAAAACTATTTTTCCGATGAAAATGAAAAGTATGAAGATTATTGTGAGAATATTTCGGATTATACAGATGAATATGAATATTTTGTTGTGGAAGATAAAAAAAGACAATATGGGTATCTTGTAGATCTCACAGAAAGAAATAAAATGGCAGGGAAAAATGATTGGGAAATAAATATCTATAAAACTGCTATCGAATATGCAAGCATTGTTATCATTCTGAGGATGCAGATGAGAATCAGCAATACAATGATTGAAGAAAAATACAAAACTTCGTTTGTGGAGGATCTTTTTTTCAATAATGTTAAAACGATAGAAGAAATTCGGACAAGAGCTCAGCTGTATGGATGGGATTTTAAAGAAGGAGGTTTTGTGGTTCTTGTAGACATCAATAATATCAAAAAGAATTATTTGACGAAATTGGATCCGGAGGAGAATTCAAAATTACAGAATTATACAGACTGTATATTTCGTGCGTCCATTCAATATATGCAGCAGTTTTTTCCTAATTCAAAATATTATAAGCAGAGTGATACGGTTGCATTTTTAATTTCTGATGATTATACTCCGTCTGTTAAAGGAAAATTGAAAGAAGCATTTCATCAGATACAGAAGTATCTTTCAAATGTGGTGCCGTTCACGATTACAATGGCGGTCGGGGAATATGTTGACAGAATCATTAATATTCACAAAAGCTATGAGCAAGCGAAGCGGGTAGTGGAATTAGGCTATCAAATGGAAAAATTTGATTGCATCATGTTTTATGATGAAATGGGGATTTACAGGTTGCTTTTTTCGATTTCTGATCAGAGTGAAACGGTTGTGTTCTGCAAGAAATATATGGAGCCCCTGGAATTGTATGATACAAAAAACCATGCGGATTTGCTGAAAACTCTCGACATGATTATAGAATGTGGATGGAATATCAAAGAAGCATCACAGAAATTGTTTATTCATTACAATTCCGCAAAGTATAGATTTCAGAAAATTTGCGAAATACTGGATATGGATTTGAAAGATGTTACTTTACATACAGAGGTTGAACTGGCTATGAAGCTTTATCAGATGAGAAGAAATACTCTTTAGCAGAGATTGCAGCTGTATGTGTGTTGATGCGGGGTGCCAATCAAGCGAGCACCCCGTTAGAAGCTATAATTTATTTTTTGTCACCTGGCCTGCCAGAACAGCGGCAAGGAATATCCATAATCCCATCTTGACGGGAAAGCAAAGAAACAGAAGGCATGTAACTGCCAGAGGCTTTCTCATGGATACGCTTAGAGTGGCTGCCGTGGTTATTGCAGCTGCAAAGGTTGCGTGGGCAGCACTTAGTGGAAATACAAAAAGGGAGATCCCGTATCCCAGGCAGACAGCCGAGAAAATCACCGGAAAGAAATGCCCTCCTTTGAGGCCCATCTGGATGCACATATTTGTTATCAATATTTTCAAAAAAGCAATTCCAATCATTGCTAAAGGTGCATATTTGGCGTAATCGTTCATAAGCACTGCCATCTGACTTTCTCCGGAAAATTGAATAACCGGAAGATAAGCAACTACGCATCCAAGAACCAGTCCGGCCAGAAGCTCACTTAAGATCGGAGGAGTTTTTTCGGCAAGTTTTTCGAACCACATTTCTGATTTCTCGAAGAAAAGGCCAAGCAATATTCCGCAAATCAGATATACGAGCAGCATTGCTATGTCCCATTTGTCGGGCTGGGCATTTTCAAAACTAGGAAAACCTTCGGAAACTTTGCCGAAAAGCTGGTTGAGTAAGGTCAGAATCCCAAGCGAAGAGGCAATGGAAACCCCATAAACCAGAAGCTTTGAATTAGAGTCTATATTTTCTTTCTCTTCCGTCTGGGAGACATCCTCATTTTCTACAGCGGAGAAGAAGCCGAAAAGTGGGGAATAAAAGAGGGCAGACAGTGAAACCGCCACGCTGACTTTGGAGTAAAAATCCGTATTGTCTTTCGCAAATTTAACATTTTCATTTACCCAGCATCCCAGAGCTACCATTACACCTACCATTCCGGCTTCCGGACCAACACTGCTTCCGAAAATAAGCGGAAGAGCTGCGGCAATCAGAAGGATTATAATTTTGCGATAAGGATAGGTGCCGGTTTTCTTTACTGTACCGATGACAGTTACCATCGATTGCGGATAGTCACCGAAGCATTTCCGAAATATGCCGATGATGGCACCGCCCACAGTACAGGCTACAATAGGATACCAGATAGGGCTTCCCACAGCAGATGGAAGTTTGCTCCATAAAAACTCCGTTCCGAAGTGAACTAATCTCAGAAAGAGCCATAGAACTGCACCTGAGACTGAACCAAGGATGGCGCAAAACAGAATCAGTTTTAATTTGTTTGTAATCTTTGTTTTTTCCATATGTATACCGCCGTTAATATAATTAGTGTTGTGTGTATATTATATAATAAATTGGGCGGTTTGTCGACTTAGGGGACGTTTCTTTTGCCCCCAGCATCGTGGTAAAAGAAACGTCCCCTATTGAAATGATAAAGAAAAAATGGTAAAATAAAAACAAAAAAACTTATATATGTTCAAGATTGGTTGAACGTTTCTACAAACTACCATAATAGTTGACTATAAGTTCCCGCTGCTTTTATATCAAAGCAGTGGGAATTTCTACGTTCAGAGAGAGGAGAAATAAAATGGGAACCGATTTTATTCTTAAAGGGAATATTTGCTACAGCCGGAAGAGTGATAATATTGAAGTGGCAGAAAATCAATATGTAATTTGTGTGGAAGGTAGAAGCGAAGGTGTATTCAAAGAAATCCCGGATGCATATGAGAATCTGCCGGTTATTGACTATGGAGATCACATCATTATTCCAGGGCTGACGGATCTGCATATCCATGCACCCCAGTATTCATTCCGTGGCCTTGGAATGGACTTGGAACTTTTGGATTGGCTGGAAACAAATACGTTCCCGGAAGAAGCCAAATTTAAGGACTTAGAATATGCAGATAAAGCTTACAGAATTTTTACCGATAATCTTAAAAAGAGTGCAACGACAAGGGCGTGTGTGTTTGCGACGGTTCATCGTGATGCAACGATGCTTTTGATGGATCGGTTGGAAGAAAGTGGATTAGTAACTATGGTGGGTAAAGTAAATATGGATAGGAATGCACCGGATTATCTGAGTGAGGAGTCTTACAGGGTATCGGCGGAAGAAACTGTAAAATGGCTGATGCAAGTGGAGAACCGGAAATATCAAAATACACTTCCGATTCTTACGCCACGCTTTACTCCAAGCTGTACAGATGAGCTTATGAATGAATTGAATAAGATACAAAAGCTTTATAGGCTTCCAGTACAGTCTCATCTTTCGGAAAATCCAAGTGAAGGAGAATGGGTGAAAGAATTATGTCCCTGGGCAGAAGTATATGCAGATGCATATGCCAGATTCGATTTGTTTGGTGGAGAATGTCCTACAATAATGGCGCATTGTGTTTATAGTAATGAGAAAGAAATAAAAATGATAAAAGAGCGGGGCGTTTTTGTCGCTCATTGTCCGGAATCTAACGCAAATCTGGCATCGGGAGCAGCACCTGTGCGTCGTTTCCTGGAGGAAGGAATTCATGTTGGGCTGGGGAGTGACGTGGCTGCCGGTTCATCAGAAAATATTTTTTATGCCATGACACAGGCAATTCAGGTCTCCAAGCTCAGATGGAGAATGCTGGATTCTTCCTTAAAACCACTCACAATTGATGAAGTATTCTATATGGCCACAAAAGGAGGCGGAGCATTCTTTGGAAGAGTAGGAAGTTTTGAACCGGGATATGAATTTGATGCGGTTGTCCTGGATGACAGCCGCCTGGAGCATCCGCAGAAACTAGATGTGGGAAAAAGGCTGGAACGGCTGATTTATTTAGCGGATGACAGAGAAATTAAGGAAAAATATATAAGAGGGAAAAGTGTTTCTTGCCAAAAAATGTGGAGGTCTTAGTAGTTTTAAAATACTTCGTGAAACAACCCTGACCTGGACTTTCCTTCATATTTACTTTTTTCGCCTAAATGCTATAATATAAGTGAAACTCATTAGCTCATAACATGAACATATTTCTAAACACACAAAACATCTATAATGTTTTTAACAACATTATAGATACAAAATTAGAGTGACCAGGGAACCCGTCCCCCTAGTACACCGAATAATAAGTAACTGACACCTTGACTTGTCTGATTTTTCATCTGCAGCGTTGTCGTCAATCGACGTAGCCACCGCTACGCCTCATTCTTCCGCCTTGCATATGAAACAATCATCCTGCGTCAATGTATCAGAAACTTATTTTTCGGTGTACTAGTCACTAGGAGGATACGATGATGAAAGAAAGGAAAAAAGAACTATTTTCAATACCAAATATGCTCGGATATTTTCGTATACTGATGCTGCCGGTGTTTTTGATATGCTATTACCGGGCTAAAACAAGGGAAGAATTTACTATAACGTTTGTGATTCTGGGACTGATCTTTTTGTCAGATGCTCTGGATGGCTTTATCGCGAGAAGATTTAACATGATTACAAATTTTGGAAAAATTTTGGATCCAGTGGCGGACAAATTGGTTCAGGGAACACTTGCCCTTGCGGTTGCGCTCAGACATCCATGGATGAAAGTGTTTTTTATTGTGTTTTTGGTCAAAGAAATCTATATGGCGGTCATGGGGATTTATTTGCTGAAGGTGAAAAAAACGTTAAATGGTGCACCGTGGTACGGAAAAGTGTGTACTGCAGTGGTGGACGTTTGCATTCTGGTTCTCCTGTTTATACCGAATATTCCGGATGCGGTAGGCAATGCGATGATTGTTCTGATGATCGGGCTGGAAGTATTTGCAATCATGATGTACTTGAAATTTCATTCGCAGTTACTTTGTAAGTAAATTTGTTGTGAATCGAGCCCGCGTTTATAGACATGGAAGCAAAATAGCGGCATTATGAACATTGTTCATGTTGGAGGTAAGTGGAATGAATACGAGCATCACATCGAAGGAAGCGATTTTTCGTTTTCCGGATATGTTAGATATTTGTTTGAATGCGTACAGAAGGGAGTCGGGGAATACCCGGATTATTTTGCCACCCATTCAATCAGCCTTGCGAATTCGGAAAAAGGGAAAGCAAAACGCACTATGCAGCGTTATTTCACGCATATGAAAGCGGGACTTTTGAATGTACTGCACGCGGATCAGGCAGTTGCCAAAGGCGCATTTTCGGAGTCATTTACTGAGGAGACGTTTGTTGGATTTGTGCTCGACAATATATTGCTTCTTCTTATACAAGGAAACGGAAACTGTGACACACTTGTTGAGATCATAAGCAGAGTTCTTTACCGGTAACATAATTCCCGCCAGATGGCGGGATTCTTTATGGAACAAAAATGAACGATGTTCAGGAGGAGGAGATTTAGGCAGGCTATTTTTGAAACACTATTTGACATTGTGTATCTGGTATCGGTGGTCACGATTGGTATCATGATGATACGCGGCAGTAAAGGGCGCAGGCAGTATACCCTTTTTGGAATGATGGCGGTCATTCTGGGGTGTGGCGATGCGTTTCACCTCGTACCGAGAGCGATTGCACTTTGCACGACGGGGCTGGAAAATTATACGACAGCGCTCGGCAGAATTGTGTTGTGTCTCATGCCGCAAAATGAATGGACCAGTGCCGAGGCACCACTGTCCTGGGGGATTTACCGGAATATTCCGTTTACCATTCTTGGTATATTAATTGTGATTTTGTTCTGTCAAAGTGCAGAGAAGACGAAGGATGAAGCGTTCCGGTTTTTGTATCTTGCTGTGATCTTTAGTTTCGCTTGTTATATTCCGGTTGTGCTGTTTGCGGATACAGTGCCGCCTGTAGGGATGCTGATGATTCCGAAGACATGCGCCTATGTCTGGGTTGTTCTGATTGGTTACAAAGCGATGAAAGGAAGCGAGAATTATTGAAAAAATATTTGAATTTTTCACTGGGATACGCGATTGCTGCTATGGCAGGAGCTGCAGAAAGTGAAAAGTTTCCGGGTATTTATGTGGATTTATAATATCGGAGTTCCGCTCACAGCGGTAATGATGTTGGTGCGCGGTGTGACACAGGTACTCGGTTTGTCACTTTCATCTGCGCTTAGCGCCTCCATTTCAGGGATTGCTGGAATTGGGCATATTTTGACCGGAGTGGGAATTGTTTTATTATTGATTTCGTTAAAGAAGACAGTATAAGGGGGAATAATATATGCATCTTGTACCTGTTAAGAAACTTGCGGCCCGCAGTCTTGAATTCAGAGCCTATTAATAGTATAATTATAAGAGTTCATGAGAATTTATAAGTCAATATCTTTATTAAGGAGGAAACTATTATGGTTACCTGGAAGAACTTAGATACCCTTGCTTCCTATCAGGAATTGGAAAATGTGGATCGTGTGAATCTGGCGGAAGTGATGAGCGGTGAAAATGGTGCAGAACGTGTAAGAAATTATAGTGTACCGATGGCTGCAGGGCTTACTTATAATTATGCGGCGAAGCAGGTAGATGATGATGTATTAAACGCTCTTGCCAAACTGGCCAAGGAGGCACAGCTTACGGAGAAATTCAAAGCTCTTTATAATGGTGAAGTGATCAATACAGGGGAAAAACGTCTTGTGCTTCATCAGTTGACACGCGGACAGTTGGGTGATCCGGTAGTGGCAGACGGCGTTGACAAACGTGCATTTTATGTAGAGCAGCAGGATAAGATTGCTGATTTTGCAAATAAAGTACATGCGGGAGAGATTACGAACGCAGCAGGAGAAAAATTTACAACGGTTGTACAGATTGGTATCGGCGGAAGTGACCTTGGTCCGCGTGCGATGTACCTGGCACTTGAGAACTGGGCAAAGAAGAACGGCAAGTTCAAGATGGAAGCGAAATTCATCAGCAACGTAGACCCGGACGACGCGGCAGCAGTTCTGAATTCTATTGATGTTGCACATTCTATTTTCGTACTGGTTTCTAAGTCAGGTACAACTCTTGAAACTCTGACAAATGAATCCTTTGTGAAGGATGCTCTGAAAAATGCAGGACTGGATGCTTCAAAGCATATGATTGCTGTTACCAGTGAAACATCTCCGCTTGCAAAGAGTGATGATTACCTCGCAGCATTCTTTATGGATGACTATATCGGCGGACGTTTTTCTTCTACATCCGCAGTTGGCGGCGCTGTATTATCTTTGGCATTTGGACCGGAAGTATTTGCAGAGTTCCTGGAAGGCGCGGCAGAAGAAGACAAGCTTTCTATGAATGAAGATGTATTGAAGAATCCGGAAATGCTGGATGCACTTATTGGTGTTTATGAGCGTAATGTTCTTGGATATCCGGCAACAACTGTCCTTCCATACTCTCAGGCACTGAGCCGTTTCCCGGCACATCTGCAGCAGCTTGATATGGAATCCAACGGTAAATCCGTAAACCGTTTTGGAGAACCTGTAAACTATCCGACCGGTCCGGTGATCTTCGGCGAACCGGGAACGAACGGACAGCATTCTTTCTATCAGCTCCTTCATCAGGGAACTGATATTGTACCGCTTCAGTTCGTGGGATTTAAGAACAGCCAGATCGGTACAGATGTTGTGATCCAGGACAGCACAAGCCAGCAGAAGCTCTGCGCTAACGTAGTGGCTCAGATCGTTGCATTTGCATGTGGAAAAGCAGATGAGAACCGTAATAAGAACTTTGAAGGCGGCCGTCCGTCAAGCATTATCATCGGTGAGCAGCTTGACCCGAAGGCGTTGGGCGCACTTCTGGCACACTTTGAAAATAAGATCATGTTCCAGGGATTCGTATGGAATGTGAACAGCTTCGACCAGGAAGGCGTACAGCTTGGTAAAGTGCTGGCGAAGAGAGTTCTGGCACATGATACAGATGGTGCATTGAAGGAATATAGTGATCTGCTGAATATTTAAGCATATTTTACAAAGACTTATACATAGAAGGGGGCTTTCTTAATGAAGGCTCCCTTTTGGTATTTTGCTCATTCTGATGGGAATTATGAATAGATAAAATCTATAAATAATTGGTATATAGATTTTATCTATTTGATATACGGTAAATATATTGATAGTATATATAAAAGAGATAGTCTAGGTAGTGTAAAGTAGCCTATGAAAAAATGGAGCTGAAAAAAAAGGCTCCATGGGAACCTTGAAAATTGCAGATATGTTAGTTTTCGGCAGCGTACGCCACCCTTGACGGC